>JAQGIJ010000032.1 GCA_028291285.1 Phenylobacterium sp.
CTGGGCGCTGCGCACCTCGCCCACGAAGATGAGGTGGTCCCCGCCATCATGAACCGCCTGGCGCAGGCAGTCGAAACTGGCGAGCGAGCCGGTCAACATCGGCGCGCCGCTCTCTTCCCCGGCCTGCCAGGGGATGCCGTCGAACCGGGGGCCGTCCCGCCGCGTGAACCGGCTGGAGGCCGGCTGCTGGCCGATATGCAGCACGTTCACCGCAAAGCCCCTCGCCCCGCTGAAGGCGTCCAGGCTCCCGGACGTCTTGGCGAGGCAGAACAGGATCAGCGGCGGGTCGAGTGAAACCGACGTGAAGGAGTTGGCGGTCAGGCCGATCGGGGCGCCCATCTCATCCAGGGTCGTCACCACCGTGACCCCCGTGCCGAAGCAGCCCAGCGCATCGCGCAGGATGCGCGGATCCGAGCCGCCCCGGAACTGGATCGGCAGGCGCGGGGCCTTGCGCTCCAGGAAATCGAGCAGGGCGGCGTTGAACGTGTCTTCGCGGTCGGTGACCACATGGTGGCCGGCGCCCTCGATCTCGACGACCTCCGATCCGGGGATCAGCGCTTGCAGGCGGCGGGTGATCTCCGCCGAGACGTTTTCGTTGAGCGCGCCGCGAAGCAGCAGGGTCGGAATCGCGATCCGCGGCGCGGTCGCCTCGAGCCGCGGTGACTCGGAGGGCAGGTCGACGCCGGCCACCACCCGAGGGTCACAGCGCCACCGGTAGACACCATCCTCGGCGACTTCGAAGGCCGCGAGGAGTCGTGCGCCATCCCTCGGTCCAGGTTCGAACGGGTGGACCGCAGCGATCGCCTCGAGAGCCGCCGCCGCGCTGGCGAATTGCTCGGTTCGGCGGGCCATCGCGCGCTGAACCCGCTCGGCGACGTCGGGCCCCACCCAAAGGGTCACGCCGACCAGGATCAGGGTCGAGGCGATCAGCGATGGGCTTTCGCCGATGGCCAGCATCGCCGCCAGCCCGCTTGCCCCCACGCCGACGATGCTGGGGCGCGAGGGAAGCTGGCTGACGATGGCGCGGATATCGGCGGCGTAGGCGTCCAGCGAATAACAGCCGTCCAGGGGAACGCCGCTGCCGCCGTGGCCGCGCAGGTCCGCGCAGACGGCGTAGCGCCCGGCCGCGCCGAGCGCCTGGCC
The DNA here is from genome assembly GCA_028291285.1 of Phenylobacterium sp. The sequence goes on from JAQGIJ010000032.1 coordinate 1,144, forward strand.
GACGCCGTGCCACATCTCCTTGGTCTGGGTGGTGGCCGGCAGGAGCAGCACCGCGGGATCGTCCGGGTTGCCGAAGGTGTCGGCGTCGAGCCGGACCCCATTAAACCCGCTGAAGCCAACCTGCGTCATTCCCCGCTCCGGTGCTATCCGGCCGTCAGGCCGCGACGTAGCCGCCGTCGACCGGAATGGAGACGCCGGTGATGTTCGAGGCCAGGTCAGAGGCCAGGAACAGCGCCGCATTGGCCGCATCCTCGGGCGCGATCGGTCGGCCGAGCGGGTGCATGCGGCCGTACATCTCCTGCGCCTCTGCGACGTCGTTGCGCGGCGCGGCGACGCCGAAGTTGGTCATCATGCCGGCGGGGCAGACCGAGTTCACCCGGATCCCATGCGGCGCGACTTCGATCGCCAGTCCGCGGGTCAATTGGATCACCGCGCCCTTGGTCGAGCCGTAGAGCACGCCGCCCCAGCCGACCATGCCCGCCACAGAGGCGGTGTTGACGATCACGCCCTTGCGGTCGTTCTGCTCGAGGAACCGGTTCACGGCGAGCCGGCAGCCATGGAAGACGCCCTTGTAGTTGACGCTGGTGAGGCGGTCGTAATCGGCCTCCGTGCAATCCTTGAAGAGCCGCCTCGTGCCATCGGGCGTGGACGCGATGCCCGCATTGTTGAACATCACGTCGAGGCGGCCGAACGCTTTCGCGGCCAGTGCGATGGCGGCCGAGACGTCGGCTTCCTGGCTGACGTCGCAGGCCGCCGCTTCCGCCTCTCCCCCCTGGGCGCGGACGGCCGTGGCGGTCTCCTGGGCCCGATCGGCGAGGATGTCGGCGCAGACCACCCTGGCGCCGTGCTGGGCGAAGATCAGGGCGGCGGCGCGTCCGACGCCCGAGCCAGCGCCCGTGATGACGACCGACTTTCCATCCAACAGCATGAAACCTGCCTCCCAGCCGCGCCGCGTTACTTGGTTCGATTATATATGAGTGAGCGGAATGCGGCGGCGCCGCGGCACTCTCTTCTGCTTCATCTTGGCGGCGCAGGATGCGGCGTGCAAGGGGAGGAGAGATATAAGTTCAATATTGAAGTGGTCTCTGAATCTATTGGTGGAGGCGGTGAGTGCGATGGATCAGACCTTCACCACCAGCTTGCCTGTAACGCCGCCTTCGAAGAGCCGGGCGAACGCCGCGGGGGTCCGTTCGAGGCCGGTCTCCACATGGGTCAAGGTCGGCATGGCGCCGGCCCGGACCATGGCGCCCACCTCCTCCAGGAACGGCGCCCGCAGGGCTTCGTGCTCGGTGTTCGAAAAGGCCCTGATCGTCAGGCCGAGCCGCATGATGGCCAGCAGCACCTCCGGCAGCTGGTCGCGCGGGGCGGCCTCCGCAGTCGCGTCGTCGTACTGGGCCATGAGCCCGCAGATGATGACCCGGCCCAGGCGGTTCATCTTCGGCAGCACCGCCGGGAAGAGCCCGCCGCCGACATTGTCGAAATAGACGTCGGCTCCGCCGGGCAGGGCGGTGGCGAACTGCGTGGCGCGATCGGGAGCGGACCAGTCGATGACGGCGTCGTAGCCGAGCTCGTCGATCAGATAGCGCTGCTTGGCCTTTCCGCGGGCGATGGCCACGGTCCGCGCGCCGCGCGCCCGCGCCAGCGGTCCGACCACCGAGCCGACGGCGCCGGCAGCCCCGCTCACCAGCACGGTCTGGCCGGGTTGGATCTCACCCGCCAAGTGCAGGCCGACATAGGCGCTGAACCCCGGCAGCCCGAGCACGCCCAGGGCGGTCTCCGCGGAGGCGACGGAGGCGTCGACCCGTCGTACGCCTTGTCCCTTCGAAACTGCATAGTCCTGCCAGCCGAAGCGGCCCTCCAGCAGGTCGCCCGGGGCGAAGTCGGGATGCCGGCTTTCGACCACTTCCGCCACCGCCGGCCCGGGTATCACTGTTCCGATCGGCAGGGCCGGCGAGGCCCCGCCGAGCGGGCGCTCGTCGATGAAGATACGGATCATGGGATCCACCGAGAGCCACCGGTTGCGAACCAGGAATTCGCCCTCCGAAGGGCTCAGCGCCGCGGTGGTTTCGAGCCTGAAGGTGTGTTCTGTCGGCCGGCCCTGCGGATAGGCGGACAACACAATTCGTCGGTTCGACTCCGCCACCCGCGTCTCCCTGCTCAAGCCGGAAGTTGGCCGCGCGGCTGCAGGCGGGTCAATATTCAGGGCGATATATTGTAAGTCCAAGAGGATATGTAAGAAGAATAGAGGGGCTTCCCATCCCCGTCAGGATGCGCGGCCGCGGCGTGCTGTGGCTGCCAGACCAGGGCGATTTCGAAGCGCGTGCTGGACGCCATGTCCTCGACCAGGACGACGGCGGCCCCCCGACACGCTGCGCTTGATGTCGCGGAATGAATGAAAGCGGACAAATTTGATATTGGACTGCTCTATCCGGCCGCGAGATGAAAGAGCTGGCGAACGGCGCGTAACCTCGGCGACCAGGATGGACGCGGGGGCTGAGATTTCTTGCCGAACAAAATACGCAAAGCCGGGGAGGCGTGAATGAAAGTCCGTGTGGCGCCTGATCTTTGCTGCGGCGCGCAGCGCTGCGCGATCGTCGCGCCCGAATTCTACACGCTCGTGGACGGCTACAACGCCCTGGTCGGGCAGAGCGAGCCGCAATCGGTTCCCCCCGAGCTCGAGCAGGTGGCCGTACGCGGCGCCCGCGCTTGTCCAGAGAGCGCCATCCAGATCATCGAGGGCGAAGACTGAAGCGCCGCCGCCCAGGGCAATAGGGACTCTTCAATGACCAGATACGCCGAAGTGCTTCGAGACGAAGATCCGCGCATCGCCGAGATGTTCGACGTCGAAGCGGAAACCCTGCATTCGGGCGCGCAAGTCATCGACGATCCCTTCCCGGGGCTGGAGCGTCTCCTGGCGCAGGCGCCTGTGCACAAGGGCTCGATGGGGGAACTCCTGGGCTATGGGCCGGCGTCCGGCTTCCAATTCCACATACCGGGGCAGCTGACCTACAGCGTCCTCTCCTTCAACGCCGTGAGCCGCGTGCTGATCGAGAACGAGACCTTCTCCTCGGAGGGCTATCGGCTGTTCCCGCAGAACGCCAACTTCCACATGACGATCCTGCAGAAGGTGGGGGCGGCGCATCGCAGCCTGCGGGGGCCGGTTCAGCCGTTCTTCAGTCCCGAGGCGGCCCAGAACTGGTGGAGCCAGAAGGTCATCGACGAAACCGTCGAGGTTCTGATCTCGAAGATCGAGACGAAGAAGAGCGCCGATCTGTTCCTGGAGCTGTGCGCCCGCATGCCGATGCATGTGGTGTCCGCCGGCTTCGGCATCCCCCCCGAGGACATCATCCCATTTCGCGCCGCCATCCTGGGGAGCACGGAGCATGGGGCGTCGGCGGAGAGCCGCATGGCGCACATGGAAGCGGGCTCGGCGATCATCTCGCGGGTCATCAACGAGCGCCGCAAGGAGCCGCAGGACGACATCATCAGCAAGTTCGTCGAGGCCGAGATCGAGCAGGAGGACGGCTCGACGCGCGGCTACACGGACGATGAAATCATCGGCCACTGCCGGCTGATCATCCTGGCCGGCGGCGGCACGACCTGGCGTCAGCTCGGGATCACCCTCTTCGCCTTGCTGAACAATCCCGATCAGCTCGAGGCGGTGAGGGCGGACCGCAGCCTTCTGCCCACCACCATCCTGGAGTCGGCGCGCTGGCACGCGACCGACCTGATCTTCCCGCGCCAGACCAGCAAGGACGTGGTGCTGGAAGGCGTGGAGATCCCCAAGGGCGCGCTGGTCCACATGTGCCTGGGCGCGGCCAATCGCGACGCGAGCCGCTGGGAGAACCCGGCCAAGTTCGACATCTTCCGTCGGGTCCAGCGGGCGACCGCCTTCGGCGGCGGGCCGCATTCCTGCCTCGGCCAGCATGTGTCGCGCCAGGAGATGGTGACGGCGCTCAATGCGGTGCTCGATCGGTTGCCGAACCTGCGGTGGGATGACTCCAAGCCCGCGGCCCGACTGACCGGCGGCCTGTTCCAGCGCGGGCCGACCGGATTGCCGGTCGTGTTCGGCTGAAAAACGCGAACCAACCATGAGGGATGAAGCGGTGGCGAGCAGGGTCTCAGTCGGTTCCGCGGACCGCGGAAGCCGAGCTCTCGCCGGCCCTCGTCCCCTGGCGGACGGAGGATGCGGCTGATGGCGGACGATCTGGCGACGGGGTGGAACGCCCCGGCGGGCTTCAAGCCGCACCTGCTGATCGGGGGGCGCCTGGTTGCGGGAGACGGCGCGCCGTTCCAGGTCGAGAACCCGGCCACGGGCGAGATGTTCACCACCGTGAGGGGCGCCTCGGAGGCGCAGGTCCAGGACGTCATCTGCGCAGCGCGCGCCGCGGCCGACGAAGGGCGCTGGTCGGGCTTGCCGCCTGCCGAGCGGGTCGCGGCCGTGCGGCGGTTCATCGCCGCTCTCGAGGCGCGAATGCCGTTGATCGAGCGGCTGGTGCTGGCCGAGACCGGCTGCCCGGTGTCGTCGCCGGTCTTCCAGGTGCAGACGCGGGTCCCGCTCGCGCAGGCGCAGCAGCAGCTGGACCTCTATCTCGCCCTGCCTGAGATCGTCGACAATCCCCTGCCGCTGGACCTGCGCGTGAATGCGATGGGCGGAGTCAGCCAGAGCCTCCGCCGCTATGCGCCGCTGGGCGTGGTCACGGCGATCTCCGCCTACAACTTCCCCTTCTTCCTCAACGTCTGGAAAGTGATGCCGGCGCTGGCGACCGGCAACGCGGTGATCCTGCGGCCCAGTCCTCTGACGCCGCTGTCGGCGCTGGCGATGGGCGAGGCGGCGATCGAGGCCGGTCTGCCGGACGGCGTCCTCAACATCGTCGTGGAGGGCGGGGCCGAAGGCGCCCTCAGCCTCACCACCGACGAGCGGATCGACATGGTCAGCTTCACCGGCTCGACCGACGTCGGCCGCAAGGTCATGGCCCAGGCCGCGGCGACCATGAAGCGCTTGCAGCTGGAGCTCGGCGGCAAGTCCGCACAGATCTTCCTGCCGGATCGGGTCGAAATGGCGGGTCCAGCTGCGGCCGGTGTCTGCCTCGCCCACGCCGGTCAGGGCTGCGTCCTCGGCACCCGCGTCTTCGTGCCCGAGGCCAGCAAGGCCGAGGTCGTAGCCGCCATGGCCCGCAACCTGGCCTCGATCCAGGTGGGCGATCCGGCCGATCCCGCCACCCAGTTCGGTCCGCTGATCAGCGCGGCCCAGGTGGAGCGTTGCGAGCGCTATGTGGCTCTGGCCGTCGCCGCCGGTGCGAAGGTGGTGTGCGGCGGCCGCCGGCTCGACCGGCCGGGCCATTATTTCGAGCCGACGGTCCTGGACGTGCCGGACAACAAGAACCCCGCAGCTCAGGACGAGATCTTTGGGCCGATCGTCGCGGTGATCGGGTATCGCGACGTCGATCATGCGGTGGAGATGGCGAACGACACCATCTTCGGCCTCTCCGGCTATGTCTTCGGCAAGGACGTGCGCGCGGCGCTCGCCGTCGCCAAGCGGATCCGCTCCGGCACCGTCAACGTGAACCTCGGCGGCATGATGAGCGGCTTCGCCTCGTCGGGCGGCCATCGTCAGAGCGGCATCGGGCGCGAGCGCGGTGAAGAGGGCCTCCGCGTCTACCAGGAGGTTCAGTGCCTCAATTTCGCGAACTGAACCGACGCGCCGCAAGCCCGCGCAGGCCCATACGAAATCGGACGGAGGAGACCAGGTGGCTCAAGCGAAGATGATTGTATTGGCCGCCGCTACGGACGGTCAGGTCGCCGCGCTCGACGAATGGTACGAGACGCGGCATGTGCCGGATCTGCTCCAGGTGCCGGGCGTGAAGTCGATCCAGCGCTTCGACGCCCGGATGCTGAAGGTTCCTGAGGGCGCTCCCGGCTGGGACTTCATCGGGATCTACGACCTGGAGGCCGACGACATCGACGCGGTGCTCCGCGAGGCCGGCGTGCGCATGGGAACGCCGCAGATGCCGGCCAGTCCGGCGCTCGACAGCAGCAAGACCCTGGCGCTGGTCGCCTACCCGAAGAGCAAGAAGCCCTAGGTCCCTTTGTCTGCGCCGGGCGCGCGGGGCGCAGTCTGGGACGTCGCATGGAGCGCGAAATGAACAAGCCCCTCGCCGGGATCAAGATCGTGGAAGTGGCCATGTGGGCCTATGTGCCGTCCTGCGGCGGGATGCTGTCCGATCTCGGCGCGGAGGTAATCAAGGTCGAAGCGCCCGGCGGCGATCCTTCACGCTCGCTGACGACGGCGGGCATCGCGCCCGGGGCGTACGGCTTCACCGTGCAATGGGAGATCTACAACCGCGGCAAGCGCAGCGTGACCATCGACCTCAACGTCGAAGGCGCGAGCGAGCTGTTGCACAAGCTGCTCGACGGCGCGGACGTCTTCCTGACCAGTCTGCTGCCGCCGGCGCGGCGCAAGCTGAAGATCGACGTCGACGATATCCGCGCTCGTCACCCCAACATCATCTACGCCGTCGGCAGCGGGCAGGGGGCGTTCGGCCCTGACGCGGAGAAGGGCGGCTTCGACTTCATTTCCTTCTGGTCGCGCGGCGGCGTCTCGGCGGCGGTCACGCCGATCGACCAGCCCTATCCGCTGGGCATGCCGTCGGGCGCATTCGGCGACTGCACGAGCGGCGCCATGCTCGCGGCCGGCATCTGTGCGGCGATCGCGCAGCGGGCGATGACCGGCAAGGCCGCGGTGGTGGACGGCTCGCTCCTGGGGTCGAGCATGTGGTCGATGCAGAGCAAGATTTCCTCGGTGACCCTGGCGGGGCTGGACGACCTGCCCAAGCCCAATCGCACCCAGCCCCCCAATCCCCTCGTCAACAGCTACAGGACGTCGGACGGTCGCTTCCTGGCCCTGTGCATGCTGCAGTCGCAGCGGTACTGGCCAGGCCTCTGCCAGGCGGTCGGGCGGCCGGAGCTGGCCAGCGATCGACGCTTCGAGACGGCGGAGGCCCGCACCGAGAACCTGGCCGAGTGCGTCGCGGAACTGGACGCGGTGTTCGCCTCCAGGTCGCTCAGCGAATGGCGCACCGTGCTGGCGACCCAGGACGGCCAGTGGGACGTGGTCCAGCTGCCGGGTGAGGTGCATCGCGACCAGCAGGTCCTGGCCAACCAGTTCATGCAGGACGTGGACTATGGCGACGGCCGGGTCCTGAAGATGGTCAGCGTTCCCGTACAGTTCGACCGGCAGGTCCTGACGGCCCGCCCCGCGCCCGAGCTTGGCGCCGACAACGACGCCGTCCTGGCCAGCCTGGGCTACAGCGAGGACGAGATCATCGATCTGAAGGTCGCCGGGGTCGTCTACTGACCCGGTCTTCGACCAAGGGCGATCCGGCCGCAGGAGGGGTGATGGCCACAGGTGAAACGGACGAGCCGGCCCGGCAGCTGCCGGCGCTCGATCCGGACAACCGACCTTACTGGACAGGCGGGGCCGACGGCCAGCTGCTGATCCAGCGCTGCGACGCCTGCGGACATCACGTCCATCCGCCCCTGCCGCGCTGCAGCCGGTGCGGGTCCGACAGCCTGACCCCGAGCGCGGTGTCGGGGCGGGGACGCGTTGCGGCCTTCACCGTCAACGAGCAGGCCTGGGTTCCCGGTCTGCGCACGCCCTACGTGTTCGCGGCCGTGGAGCTCGAGGAGCAGGGCGAGCTCTACGTCTTCACCAATATCGTCGAGTGCGCGGTGAACGACGTCACGATGCACATGCCTGTAGAGGTGCTCTTCGAGCAGCACGAAGACGTCTTCCTGCCGTTCTTCCGGCCTGCGGGGCGGGCCCGGTGAGCGATCGCGGCTATCCCGAGAAGCTCGTCCGCATCACCGGGGTGGGGCAGTCGGAGGTCGCCCGGCCGTCCCTCAAGAGCGCGCTGCAGCTGACCGCCGACGCCTGCGAGCGCGCCATCGCCGACGCGGGCCTGAAGACGTCGGACATCGACGGACTGACCACCTATCCCGGACCCCAGACGACGGGGGACGGCTTTTCACCCGTGGGCGCCACCGAGACCATGCTCGCTCTGGGGCTGCAGCCGACATGGGTGGGCGCCTCGACCGAAGGCCACGCCCACATGGGCGCCATCTTCGGCGCCATCCAGGCGATCGCATCGGGGCTATGCCGCCACGTCCTGGTGTTCCGCACCGTGGCCCAGGCGAGCGCCCGGGCCGAAGTGCATCACGCCGGCGTGCTGGGGGGCGGGCGCACGCGGCAAAGCCGCATCTGGGGCGGGCAGTCCTGGAGCCTGCCCTACAATGCGCTCTCGGCGGCCAATCTCTACGGCCTCTACGGCCAGGCCTATTTCGCCAAGTACGGCGCGCGTCCCGAGCAGCTGGGCGCGATCGCCGTCCACAGCCGCAAGATGGCGATGCTCAACCCCAACGCCATCTACCGCAAGCCGATCACCATCGACGACTACATGAGCTCGAGGGTCATCTCCTCGCCGCTCAGGCTTTTCGACTGCGACACCCACATCGACGGCTCCACGGCGCTGATCTTCTCCAGCCGGGACGCCGCGAAGGATCTGCGGCAGCCGGCGATCGAGATCGAAGCCATGGGCATGGCGCTCGGCGGCATCGGCGCGGGTCTGCACGTCGGAGACTTCACCAGCCTGCCCGCGCAAATCGCCGGCGACATGCTCTGGTCGCGCACCGATCTGCGGCCCAGGGACGTGGACGTCGCGCAGATCTACGACGGCTTTTCCATACTGACCCTGCTCTGGCTGGAAGCGCTGAGCCTGTGTGGTCCCGGAGAGGCCGCCGCCTTCGTCGAGGGCGGCGAGCGGATCGCGCTCGACGGCGAGCTTCCCATGAACACCAGCGGCGGCCAGCTCTCGGCGGGCCGGTTCCATGGTTACGGCCACACCCATGAGGCTTGCCTGCAACTGTGGGGACGCGCGGGCGAGCGGCAGGTCCAGGACGCGCAGGTTTGCGTCGTCTCGAACGGCGGCTTCGGCTACGGCGCCCTGCTCCTCAGGCGAGGTTGAGCGCGGGTCCGCGGCTCAGCCGTTGCGGGTCTGGGCGTAGAGGAACTGGGAGGTGAAGCCGCCGTCCACGGGAAGCGTCGTCCCGCTGACGAAGCTGGCGAGATCGGACAGCAGGAACAGAAGCGCGTTGGCGATCTCCTGCGTCTCGCCGTGACGGCCGAAGGGGATGAGCGTGCTGCGCAGCCGGGCCGAAACAGCTTCGGGATCGACGCCCTGGCTGAGCCGCGGCGTGCGGATCACGCCCGGCGCCACCGCATTCACGCGGATATTATGCTGGGCAAGCTCGACAGCCATCGAGCGCACCAGATTGATCAGCCCGGCCTTGGCCGCGCCATAGGCCGAGTGATTGGGACCCGAGACGACGCCGCTGACGGAGGCCACCGCCGCGATCGCTCCCCCGCGGCCGGCCGCGACCATCGCCTGGGCGGCGGCCTGAGCGTAGAAGAAGACATAGCGCAGGTTGCGCCGATGGTCGGCGTCCCAGGTCTCCGGGGTCATCTCCAGCATGGGACTCCAGGTGGCCTGGCCGACGATGGTCGCCATCACGTCCAGGCGGCCGAGATCGCGCTGCACCTGCGCGACCGCGCCCGCAGCGGTGGTCTCGTCGAGCACGTCGGCGACCACCACGCTGGCGCGTCGTCCCAGTTCGCGCACGCGCCCCGCGACCGCCTCGGCCCGCGCCCGATCGATGTCGGCGACCGCTACGTCGCAGCCGGCTTCCGCCAGCGTGACGCAGGTGGATTCGCCCATGCCGAGGCCGCCGCCCACCACCAGCGCGACCTTGCCCTCCAGACCGAAGAAATCCCTCACCGCGCGCCTCCCGCCAGGTTCCGCAACGTCCTGGCCGACAGAACGGCGGGGACGGCCCGAGCCGTCAACGCGCCGGCCCTTGGGCGTCGCAAAGTGCGTCCTGACGGATCGAGCCGGTCGCCGGCGCACGCCTAGGGCATCACCATGCCGCCGTTCGGGCGCAGCACCTGGCCGGTCATGAAGCTGCTGGCGTCCGAGGCCAGGTAGAGCATCGCCAGGGCGACATCGAGCGGCTGACCGATGCGCTTCAGCACGGTCGCCTGGGCGCGCGCGGCGAACACCTTGTCGCGCCGCGCCGTGTCGATCCGGCCCTCGGCGTCCCTGTAGCGATAGGCGACCATCGGCGTGTCGATGTACCCCGGGGCGACGGCGTTGGCCCGAACACCGGCGGAGCCGACCTCGTGCGCCAGGGTGCGGGTCAGCATGTTCACCGCGGCCTTGGTCATGGCGTAGACCGAGAGCCCGGGCGAGGGGGAATCCGCGCCGGCCGACGAGATGTTGATGATCGAGCCGTGGCCCTGCGCCGTCATGATCCGGGCGGCGGCCGCGCACCCCCAGAAGACACCCTTCAGGTTCACATCGACGATGCGGTCGAGCTCTTCCGGGGCAGTCTCCACGATGGAAGACGCGGAGATCACGCCGGCCACATTGGCCCAGACGTCCACCGCGCCCCCCGCCGCCGCGCGGTCGCCCAGGGCGAGCACCGCATCCCGGTCGCGGACGTCGAGCGGGACCAGGGTGACTTCGCCCGAGGGATTGGAGATCGCCTGGGCCGTTGCGGCGAGCCCCGCTTCGTCGCGGTCGGCGAGGGTGAGCCGCGCGCCGGCCGCGGCGAAGGTGATCGCGGCCTGCCGGCCGATGCCGCTGGCGGCGCCCACGACCACGGCGTGACGGCCTTGAAGCGAGAACTGGCGCAGAAGGGCTTCGTCCATGGCAGAGCTTTTCCTTGGGATCAGCGCCGCGTGGCGGCGGTCACGAAGTCGCCGATGGCCGCCAGAGCCGCCTCCGACGCGGGGTCTTCCGAGCGGAGCACGGGCCAGACGTGGACCTGCTCCGCCGCGACGTGCAGCCGTACGGGCCGTCCGGCTTCGGCGAGCTTGACCGCCAGCGAGAGGCTGTCCTGCAGGAGCACTTCCGCGGCGCTCGCCAGCACCAGGACCGGGGGCGCGGCGGCGAGGTCGCCGTAGAGCGGCGAGGCCCAAGGATCCAAGTTGGACCAGCCCTGGAGATAGGTTTCCGCCGCGGCGTCCGCCGACGCTTTGGAGAACAGGGGATCGGTGGCGGCGCAGGTCGCGAAGCTCGCCGCCTGGTTCGTTAGATCCAGCCAGGGCGAAATCAGGATCGCGCCTGCGAGCGGGGCGCCAGCGGCCGCAAGGGCGAGGGCGCTGGCGAGCGCCAGCCCGCCGCCGGCGGAGTCCCCGCCGACAAGGACTAACCCGCGGCCGTTGGCCTCGCTGAGCGCCTGCAGCACCGCCAGCGCGTCGTGCAGGGCGCAGGGGAAGGGCGCTTCGGGCGCCAGGCCGTACTCGGGCAGCAGCACCCGCAGGCGGCTCGCCGCCGCCAACCGCGATCCGAACCCCCGCCACGCCGCGGCGCTGCCCACCCGGTAGCCGCCGCCGTGCAGATAGACGATGTCGCCGCGCCGCTCGGGCGGCGTGCAGATGACGCAGTCGATGCCGGCGACGGTCTCCGTGCTCACGACGACGGTCGGGTGTGTCGGCTGCGCGCCCAGGCCGGCCCCCGCGACGCGCCGTCGCATCAGCTCCTCGCCGGGCGGCGGCCCTGAACGGCGCGGTGGGAGCAGGCTCAGCACGTCGCGCGGC
>JAQGIJ010000040.1 GCA_028291285.1 Phenylobacterium sp.
AGATCCAGGGTGCGGAAGGTCACCGGCCGCTCGCCGGCCGCGTCCATCACCCGCTCGTAGAGCGCGGTCTGGGCGTTGAAGCGCGGCATCTCCTCGGCGACCATGAACTGGAACTCGGTGCGGAACAGGCCGATGCCCTCGGCCCCGGTCTCCTCGAGGATGTCGAGGTCCACGTCCAGGCCGGCGTTCATCAGCAGCGTGATCTTCGCCCCGTCGCGGGTGAAGGCGGGCGTGTCGCGCAGCTTGGCGAACTCCGCGCGGCGTTGCCGGCGGACGTCGATCCGCGCCTGGATCGCCTTCACCACGTCGGGGCGCGGACGCAGGTAGGCCTCTCCCGTCTCGGCGTCGACGATCACCATGTCGCCTTCCGAGACCCGGTCGCGCAGGCCGGGGATGCGGCCGACGCAGGGGATGTCGAGGGCGCGCGCGACGATCGCCGCATGGCTGGCGGCCGAGCCCTCCTCCAGCAGCAGGCCGCGCAGCTTGGTGCGGTCATACTCCAGGAGGTCCGCGGGACCCAGGTTGCGGGCGATCAGGATGGCGTTGTCCGGCAGCTCGCGCGCCACGTGGCCGTCGCCGGCGAGGTGGCGCAGCAGACGGTCGTTGAGGTCCTCCAGGTCGTGCAGCCGCTCGCGCAGATAGGGGTCGCGGGCCTGGCCCAGCCGGGCGCGGTGCTCGGAGCGCACGCGTTCCACCGCCGCCTCGGCGGTCAGCCCGTTGCGCACCGCGTCCTCCAGGCTGCGGTTCCAGCCCCGGTCGTGGGCGAACATGCGGTAGGTCTCGAGCACCTCGTAGGAGGCGTCGACCAGGCCGTGCTGGCCCTCCAGCATCTGGTCGATCTGCGCCTGCAGGGCCGCGACCGCGGTGTTCAGCCGGGCTTCTTCGGCGACCACGTCCTCGGCCAGCAACTGGGAGGGGGTGACCGGCGCCTCGTGCAGCACGACCACGCCGTAGGCCAGGCCGTCGGAGAACTTCGAGCCCTTCATGCGCTCGGGACGGCGGGGCGCGATCTCGACGCCCTTCAGCTCCTCCTGCGCCATCAGCTCGCCGCCGGCCATCATCTCGGCCAGGACCATGGCGACGATCTGCAGGTCCTCGACCTCGTCGTCTGTGTAGACGCGCTCGGTGCGGTTCTGCACCACCAGCACCCCGATGGCGCGCCCGCCGCGCAGCAGGGGCACGCCCAGGAAGGCGTGGAACGGGTCTTCGCCGGTCTCGGGCCGGTAGGAGAAGGCCGGGTGCCCGGGGGCGTCGGACAGGTTGAGCGGGCGGCCCAGCCGCATGATCTCGCCAACCAGGCCTTCGCCGGGCTTCATCCGGGTCAGGTGGACGGCGCCGGGATCGAGGCCCTCGGTGGCGAAGAGCTCCATGTCGCTGGCCGCGCGGCGCATGTACAGCGAGCAGACCTCGGCCACCATCGAGCGGGCGATGATGCGCACGACCATGTCCAGGCGCGCCTGGGCAGGCCCGCCGCTGGCGAGCGCCTCCCGGATCTGCCGGAGCAGACTTCGCTGTCCGCGGATCGCCACGCCCGGAATCGCCATCGGACGCCTCGGCGCCTCCCTGTCCCTTGCCGGCTCACTACCAGCTTTATCGCGCCGGACGGAGACCGAAACGGGGCGTCTGCGTCGAAACGCGCAACTTGCCTGCGAGGGCGCGCAGGCTCGCGGCTGCGCGCCGGTTCGGCTAAGCGTGGCGCCATGGCGGGAACGGGGGCGGATACGCGGGCGGACACGGCGGCGGGGGCGAAGGGCTGGGGCGATCTGCTGGGCGAAGGCCGCCTGCCGCAGTTCGCGCTGATCTGCCTGGGGGTCTGGCTGAACGCCGCCGACAGCCTGGTCACCGCCACCATCATGCCCAGCGTCGGCGCCGAGCTCGGCGGCTACGCCTACTTCAGCTGGTCGGTGGCGGGCTTCCTGGTCGGCGCGATCCTGGCGGGCGCCAGCGCCGGGCGCCTCTCGGAGATCTTCGGACTGCGGACGGCCACGGCGCTCGCCGGCCTGCTCACCGCCGCCGGCTGCGTCATGAGCGCGGCGGCGCCCAACATCCTCGTCTTCCTCGCCGGACGGCTGATCCAGGGGCTGGGGACGGGCTGGGTCTCCGGCTTCTCGATGGTGGCCATCGCCCTGCTCTTCCCCGAGCGTCACCTGGCGCGGGTGTTCGCCGCCATCTCCGGGGTCTGGGGCGTCGCCACCCTGCTGGGGCCGCTGGTCGGCGGGGTCTATGCCCAGGCGCACGACTGGCGGGGCGTCTTCTGGCTGTTCGCCGGCCAGGCCGCGGCGTTCAGCGCGGCGGCGGTGTGGCTGCTGCGCGGGGCGAACGTGACCAAGGGCGGTCCCGGCGTGCCCTGGGCGCAGCTCAGCCTGCTGGGCGTCGGCGTCGCGGCCATCGCGGTGGCGGACGTGACCCGCGGGGCGGGACTGTCGCTGGGCCTGGTGGCCGCGGGCTCGATCGTCATGGCGCTGGTGGTGCGGCTCGACGGCCGGGCGCGCGTGCGCCTGCTGCCGGCCCGCGCGCACGATCTGATGACCGTCTGCGGGGCGGGCTACGCCAGCATGTTCCTGATGACCGCCGCCTCGATGGGCTTCGCCATCTACGGGCCGCCGATCCTGCAGACGCTGCGCGGCTACTCCCCGCTCATGGCGGGCTATGTGGTCGCGGCGGAGTCGCTCGCCTGGACGGCCGCGGCCCTGCTGGTCGCCGACGCCTCGGAACGGTGGGACGCGATCTGGGTCAGGACCGGCGCGCTCTGCGTGATCGCCAGCGTCGTGGTGCTCGCCTGGGCCATGGCCGAGCGGCCGCTGGCCTGGGTGCTGGCGGGCGCAAGCCTGCTCGGCGCAGGCTTCGGCCTCTCCTGGAGCTTCATGGCCCGGCGGGTCATGGCTGCGCTCTCCGACGAGGACCGCGCGATCGGCTCCTCGGCCATCAACGCGGTGCGCCAGAGCGGCGCGGCGGCGGGCGCGGCGCTCTCCGGCGCCGCCGCCAACCTCACAGGCTTCTCACAAGGTCTTACGCAGGAGACGGCGCGCGCGGCCTCGCTCTGGGTGTTCGTCGCCGCCCTGCCGCTGGCGCTCGCCGGCGCCTGGGGCGCCTTCCGCCTCACCGGCCGTGCGGCCTATCCGGAGCGCTCGACCAGACCATAGCCCACCGAGCCGTCATCCCAGGTGAAGCGGTCGATCGCCTGCTTCATCAGCCGCGGCGCCGAACGCTCGCAGCCGTAGAGGATCGGCGCGTGCGCGCCCCAGGCCTGCATCCGCCACCAGAAGGCGCGCAGGTCATGGCCCTGGATCCGCACCAGCCCCAGCTCGTCGCAGGCGAGCTCGAAGACGTGGTCGCGCACCTGCGGGTCGCGGTCGAGGTGCGGCAGGGAGATGATTCGCGCGGCATAGAGCTTGCCGTCCTGCGCCAGGAACCCTTCGCTGTGGTGGTAACCGCCGGCCTCGCGGGTGAACATGGTCACGCCGAAGCCGCAGCGGCCCTCGCGCGACCAGCCCTCCGCCCAGGTGTGGCCGGTCATGCCGGGCATCCGCCGCACCCCGCGGACGTGACCGCGCAGGCCCTCGCCGCGGAACGGATAGGTCTTGCCCTCGAAGGTGATCTCGCCCTCGCCCTCGATCAGCTGGTCGTAGCGGAAGGCGCGCGGCGAGAAGCCGCTGGTCAGCCGGTTGCCGAACCACCAGCTCACCTGGTCCTGCAGGGTCTGGCGGGATTCCGGCAGCAGGGCGCCGTTGATCCACACTGGCGCGGCCGGCCGGATCTCCGCTTCGAAGGAGACGCGCGCGGTGGGCGTCATGGCGTCGCCGACGGTTCCGGCCGCCTGCTCCGCCTCGGAGGTGATCCAGACCGGCGCGTCCTCCACGCGGAGCGTCCAGCGCCTGAAGGGTTCCGCGCAGTGCAGCTTCACATAGGCGCTGGAGGGCCGCGCCGGGTCGGTGAACTTGCCGGGCGAGCCGTGGTTGGCGCGGGCGATCCGGCCGTCCGGCAGGAAGACGGTGACGGAGCTGTCCATCTCGCCCGGCAAGGTGCGCGGGTGGATGTTGAGGCCGACGTTGGCGGCGCCGTCGTAGAGCCAGACGTTGAAGGTCTCCACGACCTCCGGCTCGCCGGGGATCGGCGCGGTCAGCGCCAGCTCGTCCTCGGGTTGGAGCTTCAGGTCGGCGGGATGGAAGGTCAGGGTCTCGCTCATTGTGCGCGCACCTCGATGCCATGGGTGTCGATGTAGTCGCCGAATTCCCGGCGAAGGGTCGCCGCGTCGAGGCCGAACTGCTCGGCGGTGTAGACGTGGCGTCCGTGCTTGTCCTGGCGGTTCTCGGCCATGAAGGCGCGCATGGCGCGCTCCGCTTCGGCCGTGAGGGTGAGCCCGAAGTGATCGTAGATCCGGCGCACGACGCTCAGCGGATCGCGGATGAAATCCGAATACTGGGTGTCGAAGAACCGGTCCTTGCGCGGATCTCGCGCGCGGAAGGCCATCGCCCGATGGACGGCGGCGCCCCAGTTGCGGACTTGCTCGGCGCCCACCTCGCGCGGATCCACCGGGCCGGTGCGGGCGCGCAGGAAGGCGATCAGGCTGGCGTTGGACGGCAGGACGTCGGCCGGGTCGCGGTGGGTCACGACGATGCAGGCGTCGGGATAGGTCTCCAGCAGCACGTCCAGCCAGTAGAGGTGCGGCGGCGCCTTCAGGACCCAGCGCTCGCCTGGCGCGAAGGCCTGCAGGTGCTGCAGGACCTGGCGGTGGAGCTCGTAGGCCGGCCGCATGTCGGCGTCATCGATCAGCCAGTCGGAGTAGGCCGGCAGCCGCGTCGCGGCGGCGAAGTTCGGCGAGCGGAAGGCCAGGGTCTGGATGGCGTTGCACTCTTCCGGCAGCTCCGCCCCGATCTGGTGCATGGCGCGGAACTCCGGCTCCAGCCGCTCGATGGCCGCCGCCGCAAGGGCGATCCGCGGGTCGCTCCGGAAGGTCTCGCGGCGCGGCGGCGGAGAGGGATTGTCCAGCTCCCACTTCAGCGGACTGCGGGCGGCGGGATCCTGCGCCAGCAGCGAGTGCAGGATGGTGGTCCCGCTGCGCGGCAGGCCGGTCAGCACCAGCGGCCGGCGGATCTCCTGGCGGGCGATCTCGGGATAGGCCGCGCGGTCGGCGGCGAGCTTCAGCCGCGTGCTCAGCAGCCGCTTCAGGTTGGCCGTGAACCCCTCGAGCGCCGGGCCGGCGAGCCCCCCGGCGCCCGCCTCGGCGCAGAGCCGCCCCAGCGGCGCCTCGAACGGGGTGTCACCGAAGTCGCTGAGGCCGGTCTCGGATCGCGCCTCGTCCATCAGCCCCTGCGGCTCGAACCTTTCGGCGGCGCCGGGCCGGGTCGTCGCGGTGGAGCTCATCTCGCGCCGCTCCCGCTCAGGCCAGGGTCTTGGTCGGCGGCGAGGTGGCCGCGGCCTGGTCGAAGCCCTTCATCAGCGCGGCGTGGCGCTGCACGACCTCTTCGCGGCCGGCGCGGTGTGGGAAGATGTGGAGCCGGTTCTCGTCCAGGGCGTGCAGCACCTCGCGGCCCACGTCGAGCGGACCCAGCAGGTTCTCCTTGTACCACTCGGCGCTGGGCAT
>JAQGIJ010000052.1 GCA_028291285.1 Phenylobacterium sp.
AACTCGGCGCGCTCGCCGTAGCGGGTGAGGTCGCCGGAGACCACCACCAGGTCCAAGGGCTCGGCGTTGAGGTAGGCGAGCGCCCCGGCCACGGCCGCCGCGTTCTCGCCCCCGAAATGGATGTCCGACAGGTGCGCCAGACGGATCGTCACTCGCGAAGCTCCCGGGGCAGGCGCAGCACCTTCACCACGTCGGGCTTGTAGCGCACTTCGGCGGCGGTCTTCAGCCGCACCGCCTCGCCGTCGAGGATCGCCGGGATCCCCTCCGCCGCCCAGACCCGCGCCAGCTGGCACGGGCTCGCCGCCACCGCCGGGGCGTTGCGCCAGTCGCCGACCAGGGCGTGGAAGCCCAGGCTCACCACGTCGGCCGCGCCCTTCAGGTCGAGGGCCGCCGCCTCCAGCGCCGGCGCCGCCTCGTCGAGGGCGCGGGAGATGGACGGGCAGAGGAAGCTGAGCGCCGCGGCCTTGTGGCGCGGGCCGCCGTCGAGGGCGTAGCGCAGCCGACCGGCGAAAGCGCGCGCGAGCGCGCGCCGGGCGCGCAGCCAGGCCAGCCTGACGTCGCCGTAGCGGGCGGCCTCCCGGGCCGGCGCCCATAGGGCCGGCGCGCCCAGGATCGCGGCCACCAGGAACTGCCGGCCCTCCACCTCGCCGCCGCCCAGCATCCGTTCCTCGCCCTGGACGAGCGCCACGCTGAGCGCGTCCTGCCAGGAGCGGACGCCGTAGATGGCATGCGGCAGCATGTTCATGGTGCCGCCCGGCAAGGGCATGATGGCGGGGCCCTGCGGTCCGCAGAGCTCGGCTGCGGCGCGCACCGTGCCGTCGCCGGCCAGAACCACCAGCAGGTCGGGCGCGGAGTCCACCGCCGCCCGCAGGCAGTTGGTCAGGTCGTCGGTGGAGGGCGCGCAGACGTGGGCGTCGACTCCGAAGTCGCTGAAGATCTTCTCGAGCTCTGCGGGCGCGTCGGCGCCGACGCTGCCGGAGGCGACGTTGGCCACCACCTCAACGCGCCGGAACCTGGGCGCCGCCCCCTGCACGGCGGGGCGCTCAGCCGGGGGTCTTGGCCTTAACGGACTGACCGGCGTCATGCAGGCTCTGCCCGGCGTTGTCGGCGGCTTCGCGGACCGCCGGCTCGGCCTTGTCGGTGGCCACGCTGAGCTGCTGGTCGACGGCCCCGCCGGCGCCGGCGAACGAGCCGTGCACCGCGGCCAGCGCCAGCAGCGCCACGCCCACCAGGGCGGCGGCCAGGGTCAGGGTCATCAGCAGCGGGTGGCGCTTGCGCGACGCGCGCTCGTCGCGCCGGCCGCGCTCGTAGGCCTCGCGCAGATCGGCCTTGTCCAGGGCGTCCGGCGAGGTGTCGGTCTTGTCCAGGCGTCCGCCGATCATGGCCGCAGCTCCTCAAAAGCGTGTCTCGGGGGGCTCAACGGCGGGCCCGCGGTGAGGGTTCCGGGAACTGCGAAGCTTCACATACGTTAGGCGGCGCAGGGGACACTCGAGGAGAGCCCAACGATGCTCAAGCCATTGATCGCCCTTGCCGGCGCCAGCATCCTGGTCGCGGCCTGCGCCGACGACCCGCACACCACCAACACCACGCTCGGCGGCGCCGCGATCGGCGCAGTCGCCGGCGCGGTCATCGGCGGCGCCACCGGCGGCAGCGCAGCCACCGGCGCGCTGATCGGCGGCGGCGTCGGCGCCGCGGCGGGCGCCTACAAGGGCTGCCACGACCAGGGCGGCTGCGGTTCCGCCGCGCCCGGCCGGCGGCAGTACTACGACGAACGCGCCGGCCGTTATTACTACTACGACTCCGCGAACGGCCGTTATTACTGGGAAGACGGCACGCCCCGCTACTGAGGCGAGGCCGACGTGGAGCGACAGGGGCGGTCGGACCTCCGGCCGCCCTTTCTCATGCGGATTCTGGGAGGCTGAAGATGAGGTCATACAGCGTCGTGGCGATCGTGCGCCCCGTAGCGCTCGCTCTCGCGCTCACCGGCGCGCTGGGGGGCTGCGCCACGGTGCAAGGCGCGCGGGCGCGGCTCGTGCGGACCCCCAGCCCCTGCGTCGACCAGACGGTGCAGGTCTATTTCGAGCCGGAATCCGCCGAGCTCACCCGCGAGAGCCACGCCGTGATCAACGCCGCCGCCGGTGCGGTGCGCAGCTGCCGGGTCACCGCGGTGGAGGTGCTGGGCCTCGCCGACGCGGGCGGCGCGGCACAGGCCAATCTCGAGCTCTCGCGCCGCCGCGCCGCGGCGGTCTCCGCGGCGCTCACCGCCGACGGCCTGCCGCCGGCCGAGTTCCGTGTAGGCGCCGTGGGCGCTGTGGGCGCGATGACCGCGGAAGGCAGGACGGCCCCGCTGCGCCGCCGGGTCGACGTCACCCTGCGCCTCGTTCCGCGCTGAGGCGCCGGGCTCGCGCCAGATCCGGCGCGGCCGCCGACGCGGCGAGCCGAAAAGAAGAGCGGCGGGCCCTGGGGGCCCGCCGGAGTGTGCATCATCGAGAAAAGGGGTGCGGAGACGGCAGACTGGCATGTGCGCCAGTCTCAAGTCGGGGGGGGCGTCGCCGCCTCCGCACCCCTAAGAACACCCGCGGCCAGCGACCGTTCCGGGCGACCGGAGATTTTTTTCGGATTTTTTAATCTCGGGCGCGTCCGCGCGGCCAACCGCCGGGCGCACGCACCTCCAGCCCATCAAGCTTGGCCCTAAGTGGCGAGAAACGCAAGCCTTTTCCGGTCATCCGGGCGGCGCCGAGCGGGCCATGGAACAGCTGCGCCGGCGCCGGCGTTGAGCGGTGATGGTCGAACGCAGTCGAGCGCCGCAGGAAGGGCAGGTCATGCGTCCGTCATATGCGCCGCGCGGCGGCTTCGTTCTGATCAAGAGCCCGAGCCTGCGCCAGCAGGCGGAGCGTCGCCGCGCGGTGGCGGTCTGCGGGCTTCTGGCGCTGGCGCTGGCCAGCGGGATAATCGGCACGCTCACCCATTCCCACGCCGGGTCCCACACCGAAGCGCTGGGCAAGGCCCACACCGGACCGTTCAGCTATTTCTCGTCTGAGTAAGGAGCTCCTCATGGCGCCTTCCACGCGCTCCCCCACCCGGCCGACCATCGGCGTGACCCGCGCGCGGCAGGGCCGGCTGGGCCGCAACATCCTCTGGGTGCTGCTGGTCGCCCTAGTTCTGGTGGTGCTGGGCTTCTTCGCCGCCTGGACCTGGAAGTCGCGCGACCTGGCCAGCGTCGAGCCGAACAACGGGACCGAGCGGGTCGACGCCCGGGCGTTCAACGCGCCCCCGCCGACCCCGGCCAGCCGGCAGAACTATCAGGTCGGCGGGCCGCTGGCGCCGCAGAACCACGGCAACCCGGGTCAGCCCGACCGCAGCAAGACCGCCGAGCCCTAGGCTTGGCGCCCCCTCTTCGTCGGCCAGGCCAGAGCAAAGACGGCCGCCCTCGCGGGCGGCCGTTTTCTCATGCGCCCGTCTCTTCGGGCGCCGTTGCAGGCGAGGGCGACTAGACGACCGACTGTCCGCGGATCGCGCGGATCACGAAGCTGATCACCAGCAGCACCAGGAAGACCAGGAACAGCACCTTGGCGATCGACGCCGCCAGGCCCGCCAGGCTGAAGAAGCCCAGGAAGCCCGCGACGATCGCCAGGAGCGCGAAGACGATGGCCCAACCGAGCATTCGACCTCCTCCTCCAAAACGAAAAGGGCGCCGCGGGGAGCGGCGCCCACTTGGGCTTCAACGTCCCGCCGGGAAGCCCGTTCCCGGCGGAGGTCGCGTCAGGGGTCAGCCGTCAGGCCGCCCGCTTGTTGGCCCGGCGCGGATGGAAGAACAGCGCCTGGCCGATGGCCGCCTTCACCGTTTCCGGCTGGAACGGCTTGGTGATCAGGAAGGTGGGCTCCGGCCGCTCGCCGGTGAGCAGGCGTTCCGGAAAGGCGGTGATGAAGATCACCGGGACGTCGTAGCGGGCGAGGATGTCCTTCACCGCGTCGATGCCGGAAGAGCCGTCGGCCAGCTGGATGTCGGCCAGCACCAGCCCCGGCGTCTTGCGGGTGACGGCGTCCACCGCCTCGGTCCGGGTGGCGGCGATGTCGACCACCGTATGGCCGAGCTCCTTCACCAGCGCCTCGATGTCGGCGGCGATGACCGGCTCGTCCTCGATGATCAGCACATCGGTGGCGAGCTCGGCGTCGATCTCGGCCTGCGCCTCGGCGATCAGCTTCTCCACCTCGGCGAAGTCGGTGCCCAGGATCTGCGCCGCCTCGGTGGGCGTGAAGCCCTCGAGCGCGGTCAGCAGGAAGGCCTGGCGCGAGCGCGGCGCGATGCGCATCAGCCGGCGGGTGGTGTCGTCGCTGTCGAGCCGCTCGTCGTCCAGCGGGCTCTCGAGCTGGGCGCCGGAGGTGCACCAGATGGCGTGGAACACGTGGTAGAGGGCCACGCGCGGCGTCAGGCTGGCTTCCAGTACGCGCTCGCCCGCCGCGAGCGCTTCGAGCGCCACGCGCACATAATGGTCGCCCGTCGTCTGATCCCCGGTCAACGCGCGGGCATAACGGCGCACATACGGAAGATGTGGCGCCAGTCGGGCAAGAAGACTCAAGGGTGACCCCTCCCGTTTGCAAATATGCAGCACAGCCGCCTCCGCGAGGCCAAACCCCTCGGGAGGCGCATCATGGTGACAAAACGCCACGAAGGGGAACCGGTTCCCGAAGCCAGGGGTTTTTGGCATCTTGGTCTCTCATATGAGGGAACCTGGGGCGGAGTCGGGCGTTGAGCGCTGACGAGGATGCACAGAGGGGGCGGCCGCCGCGACAGCGGAGCGCCGAGCACATGATCGAACAGCGACCTACAGAGGAACGACGCAGGTCGTCCGCCGCCATGGACGAAGCGCGTTTGCGGCAGCAGGCCATCGGGGTGCGCCTGCGTCAGATGTTTGACGAGGTGGTGAACGAACAGGTGCCGGAGGAATTCCTGGAGATCCTCCGCCGCGCCGACAGCCGTTCGTCGGGGAATGGCTGATGGCCGCCGACGCACTGCACGAAGACCGCGCGCCGCGCCCGAAGGCGGACGACGACGCCTTCAAGCGTGAGCTGGTCCAGCTGATCCCGCACCTGCGCGCCTTCGCCCGCACCCTGTGCGGCGACCCGGCGGCGGCCGACGACCTGGCGCAGGACGCCATGATGAAGGCGTGGGACGCCCGCGCCAGCTTCCAAATGGGCACCAACATGAAGGCCTGGACCTTCATGATCCTGCGCAACCAGTTCTACTCGGAGAAGCGCCGATCCTGGCGCCAGAGCCAGCTCGACCAGGAAGCGGCCGAGCGGACCCTGGTGGCGGTCGACGACCCGGAGGCGCCGGTCGCGCTGGACGAGCTGCGGCAGGGCCTGGCCATGCTGCCGCCCGAGCAGCGCGAAGCCTTGATCCTGGTGGGCGCCGGCGGGTTCGCCTACGAAGAGGCGGCCGAGATCTGCGGCTGTGCGGTGGGCACGGTGAAAAGCCGGGTCAGCCGCGCGCGCCGCGCGCTGCACGCCATCCTCGACGAAGGCAACTACGAACGCGACGGCGCCGCCGCCGGCGACGCCATGCGGTCTATCCTCGCAGACGCCGAGCGGCTAAGCACCGTCCGTTGAGGACGGACAACAGCGCGCGATGAAGGCCAGGCCCTGGGGTTCGTTGAGCACCATCCGGGTGCGGCTCACCGCCGCCCTGGCGCTCGCCCTCCTGCCTGTGCTGCTGCTGGGCGTGCTGCAGTCGGCCATCGCCTTCCATCGCGAGAACGTCAGCCTGAAGGAGAACCTGGGCGCCGCGGCCCAGCGCACCGCCGCCGCGGCGCGGGCCCGGCTCGAAGGCGCCGAGATCTTGCTGCAGACCCTGGCCCCGGGCTCGATCGGCTTCCAGTGCGCCCAGCGCCTCGAGCAGGTCACCCGGCGCATTCCGGGCTATGCGAACCTGATCCGGTTCGACCGGCAGGGCCGGGTCGTCTGCGCCGCCGCCGGGGTGCCCGCCGATCCGCAGCGCGCCGCCAGGCCGTGGTTCCAGCGGCTGGCGGCCGGCGAGTCCGTCGAGGTCACCCGGGAGACGGGCCAGGCCTACGCCGGCGAGCCCTCGGTGCTGGCGGCGATCCGCGCCACGGACCCGGGCGGCGGCTTCGACGGCGCCTTCGCCGCGGTGATCCCGCTCTCCAGCCTGCAGCCGTCGGTGAAGGACCCGGCGCTGCCCAGCCATTCGGAGGTGGCGCTCGCCGACGCGGGCGGCCACTTCATCAACGCCACCTCCACCGAGGCCTTCCGCTTCATCCCCCGCGACTGGCGCCAGCGCGTGGCGCGCGACGGCGCGACGGTCTGGTACGCCACCGACGCGCGCGGCGAGCGGCGGGTCTATTCGGCGGCCCCGGCGGTCGGCGGTGACGTCTTCGTGCTGCTCTCGGCGCGCTCGCCCGGGCTGCTCTCCTGGGCCAGGCTCAACCCGCTCACCGGGATCATCTTCCCGCTGTTGACCTTTACGCTGGCGCTCGGCGCGGTCTTTGTGGTCACCGAGCGGGTCGTGGTGCGCTGGATCGCCTATCTGCAGCGGATCGCCGCCCTCTACGCCAAGGGCCGGCTCAGCGTACGGCCGATCCAGGCCGAGCAGATGCCGCCGGAGATCCGCGACCTGGCCGCCACCCTCGAGCAGATGGCCGAGGGCATCGTCGGGCGCGACGCCTCGCTGCGCGATTCCCTGGCGCAGAAGGACGCGCTGATGCGCGAGATCCACCACCGGGTGAAGAACAACCTGCAGGTCATCTCGTCCCTGCTGAACATGCAGCAGCGGGCGCTCTCCGATCCCGCGGCGCGCGCGGCCATGTCCGACACCCGCCAGCGGATCACCGCGCTGGCGCTGATCTATCGTGCCCTCTACCAGGGGCCGGACCTGAAGCGCGTGGACCTGCGTCCCTTCCTGGAGGAGCTGACCGCTCAGCTGGTGGCCTCCGAGATGCTGCACGGGCCCGGCGTGCGCACCGACCTCTCCGTCGACGCCCTGGTGATCGACCCGGACCGGCTGGCGCCGCTCGCCCTGTTCGCGGTGGAGGCGATCACCAACGCCCAGAAGCACGCCTTCGCCCAGCGGGGCGGCGTCCTGACGGTGAACTTCCGCGTGCACGGCGATCAGGCGGAGCTGGAGATCAGCGACGACGGCAAGTGCGCCGAGGATGCTCTGGTGGCCTCCGGCGTCGGGCGCACCCTGATGACCGCCTTCGCCCGGCAGCTGCGCGGCCGCGCGGAACTGGTGCGCAATCCCTCGGGGGGTGTGACCGCAAGGTTACTCTTCCCGACTCCTGCGCTCGATCCGGTCGTTTCCCCGTCCGCAGCCGGGAACCAAGCTGCAGCATAGTTCGTTTGGCGACCGCGAGTTTCGCAAGCAAAAACCCTCGGGAGACACCTATGCGCAAAGTTGTTCTGTTGGCCGTCGTGGCCGCCAGCATGGCCGTGGCCGCCTGCAACACCATGGCCGGCGCCGGCAAGGACGTGTCCGCAGCCGGCGGCGCCGTGACCAGCACGGCTAACGACGCCAAGCACTAGGACGTCCGACACCCAACCTGATGCGCGGCCCCGTCGTCGCCCCCGAGTGGGCCTGAGCGGCGGGGCTGTCGGCACGCGCGGCGGCTAGGCCGCCGCGCGGACCTCCTGCTCGCGGACGAAGACGCCGTCGAGCGCGGCGTGAGCCGCGAAGCCTGCCGAAGCCGGCGCCTCCTCCCCGCAGCCCAGCACCAGCACGCCGTCGGCCGCGACGACGCCGGCCAGCCGTTCGATTACGCGGGCCCGCGCCGCAGGCGTCAGCGCGCCCAGCACATAGCGGCACAGCACCACGTCGAAGGCGCCCAGGGCCGAGAGGTCGTCCAGCAGGTTGACGCGCCGCCAGCGCACCGCCTGGCGCAGCGGCTTGGCGAGCTGGAAGTGCTCGCCGCGAGTCTCGAAATGCCGCACCAGCCGGCGCGCCGCCAGCCCGCGCTGCACCTCGAAGTTCGAATAGAGGCCCGCCTGGGCCCGCTCGAGCCGCCGCTCCGAAAGGTCCGAGGCGAAGAGCTCGACCTTGCCGGTGGGCGCCGGCGCCTCGGCCTGCAGCATGGCCAGCGAATAGATCTCCTGGCCCGTAGCGCAGCCGGCGCTCCAGATCCTGACCACGCCGTCGGAGCGGCGCCGGGCCAGCTCCGGCGCCACGTCGCGCCAGAGCCGCTCGAGCACCGCACGGTCGCGGAAGAAGCCGGTCTCGCCCGGCGCCATGGCCTCGGCGACGGCGTCCGCCAGCCGGTCCTCGGCCCGCGGACGCAGGGTCCCGACGAGGTCGGCGACGCAGGCGAAGCCCTCGCGCCGGGCGAGCGGCGCCAGCCGGCTCTCGATCAGATAGGGCTTGTCGGGATCGACCCTGAGACCGGCGCGCCCCGCGCAGAGCTCGGCGATCAGGGCGCAGTCCTGCGGCGTCACGCGACCCCCGCGAGCGCAAGCTTTTCGGCGAGGATCTCGCCGTCGAAGGGCTTGAGGATGTATTCGGCCGCCCCGGCGTCGAGCGCCTGCCGGATCCGGTCCAGGTCGCGTTCCGCCGAGCAGAAGATCACCTTGGGCGCCCGGCCGCCCGGCTCCAGCCGCAGCCGGCGCAGGAAGTCGAGCCCGCTCATGATCGGCATGGCGGCTTCCAGCAGCACCACGTCGGGCATCATCGCCCGGCACCAGGCGAGCGCCTCCATGCCGTCCGCAGCCTCCGCGACCGCGAACCCGAAATGCTCCAGCAGGCGGCGCGCGACCTTGCGCACCACCCGGCTGTCGTCGACCACCAGGCAGGTCTTCACCCAACGCCTCCCCGTCCCATCCCCTTGTCGCGCGTCATGATTAACGAGGGGTAGTCGGCGTCACGGAAAAACGGCTCGCGCCGCGCTAGTTCGGCACCGTCGCGGCGAAGACCACGCGCTCCTCCGCCACGTCGGCGAAGACCCGGCCGCCCGCGTCGGTGAGGAACAGGTGGACGTAGTAGGCCTGGACCCAGTGGCCGTGCAGGCCTTCGCCCTGCGGCTCGCCGAGCAGGCCGCGCAGCACCTCCGGGCGGAGCCGGGCGCGCGGGCCGCCGGCCTCGCAGGCGATGGCCAGGGAGGCGCCTTCCTGCACAGCGCGCACCCGCGCGATGCCGCCGGTGGGGAGCGCCGCCCCGGCCATCTGCGCCAGGTTGAGCAGGGCGCGCGCGGCGGGCTTGTTCACGCCTGGCGGCTCCACCAGCCACTCCAGGTCGGCGCGCATGTGGCCGAAGACGCCGCGGGCCAGCTTTTCCAGCTCGCGCACGTCGAAGGTCTCGGCGGAGGCCGAGGCGCCGAACGCCACCCGGCTGAATGACAAGAGGTCGGCGAGCTTGCGCGCCGAGGTCGCGATCAGCCCCATCGCCTCCTCCCGCATGTCCTGGGCGGAGGGATCCTCCAGGAGGTCCAGGCCGGAGACGATGGCGCTCGCCGGGCTGATGAAGTCGTGGCACATCCGGGCGGCCAGATAGGCGGCCAGTTCGGCCGGGCGGACGGCAGGCAGCCCCTCGGACGCGCCTGTAAAGACCGGTTCTTCGCTCATAGCGGGCGACCTTGGGGTGATTTGAGCCTTTGGAAAACGCTCGCGAGGCGCCAAATGGCGCACCGCCGCACGGCACCGCCGATAACACCCGAGGACCTGTTGAGCCAGACGAAGAACGACCTGGGCGAGACGCTGGCCGAGATCTGCGAGACCGCGGCCCGGCTGATCCTGCCGCTGTGGCGCTCCGGGCTCGAGGTGATCCGCAAGGCGGACGAGAGCCCGGTGACGGAGGCCGACCGGCGCGGCGAGCAGCTGATCCTGGAGAAGCTCGCCGAGCGCTTTCCCGACGTGCCGGTGATCTCGGAGGAGGACGCCAGCGAGTTCGGCACGCCCGATGCGATCGGCCCGCGCTTCTTCCTGGTCGACCCGCTGGACGGCACCAAGGCCTTCGTCCGCGGCGACCCCAACTTCACCGTCAACATCGGCCTGGTGGAGCACGGCCGTCCCGTGGCGGGCGCGGTGACCGCGCCGGCCACCGGCGAAAGCTGGTTCACCGCGCCGGGCGGGGCGATGAAGCGGCGCGACGGCGCGGCGGCCGAGCGGGTCCACGTACGGCCCTGGCCGAAGGGCGAGGCGCTGGCCCTGATCAGCCTGACCATGAAGGACGAGGCCGCGGCCGAGCTCGCCCGCCAGTACGGCTTCGACCGGCGCGATGGCATGGATTCCTCGATCAAGTTCTGCCGCATCGCCGAGGGCGCCGCCGACATCTATCCCCGCCATGGGACGACCATGGAGTGGGACATCGCCGCGGCGCATGCCGTGCTGGAGGCGGCCGGCGGCAGCGTCACGGCCCCGGACGGGCAGCCCTTCGTCTACGGCAAGGCGAGCGAGGGATTCCGCAACGGCTGGTTCGTCGCCCGCGGCGGCTGAGCTCAGATGTGCTTCGGCAGGTTCCAGTCGTCGGACGCCGGCGCCGAGGCGACCGGCACATAGCGCGCGTCTACGCGCGCCGCCGCATGGGATCCCTCGCCCAGCACCGCATAGCTCATGAAGCCCACCAGGAAGGCGACGAGCGCCAGCCAGGCGAAGGGCTTCAGGTGGTGGAGCGCGCGGTGTCGCGGCATGGCGGGGCTCCTTCGGCCAGTTCCCGGTTCAGAGAACACGCGGCGAAGGCCCGGGTTGCCAGGGTGAAGCTCGGCGCAGCCTAAAGGTCCGAACCGGCCTGGAGGCGCTCGCGATAGTCGGAATCCATCCGCTCCGCGGCCTGCACGGCGTTGGCGTCGGGCGGCCGGACCGGCTCGGGCGAATCCTCCGGGTTGAGGTCCTCGAAGCCCGCGGCAGTCGACGCGTCGTCGCCCTCGGCGGCCTGTCCGTGCGGCGCCCGCGGCTGGCGCGAGAAATAGGTGCCGACCTGCCTGGCCGGCCGCTTCTTCAGCTGGCGGCTCAGCGCGAAGCCCAACGCCACGCCGATCCCGACCGCCACGGTCAGCGCCAGGCCCGAGCCGCCGGCCACGGCCAGGGTCTTGCGCCGGGCGCGGGCATCGGCCTGCGGGTCCTCCCCGCGCAGCGCGTCCGCCAGGCTCTCGAGCGTCACGGCCGCGGAGCTGCGGCGGCGCGCCACCTCCTCGCGGGCGCGGGCCTTGGCCTGGCCCGTCAGGTCGAGCGCCTTCTTGCGCATCTGGGTGACGGCCGCGCTCGTGGCGACGGCCTTGGTCGCCGCCTTGACGGCGTCTGCGGCCTGGGATCGGCGAGCCTCGAGGGCGTCCGTCTTGCTCATGGGTCTCTCCACCGTGGGTCTGGCGATCGGCCGGGCGCGCGCTCGCGCTCAACCGGCCACTGCGCACGCTCGGGGTTGTAAGCGGGCGGGGCCGCAGGAGGTTCCGGGCCCGCCCGGGCCGCGGCGCCGCTCCGGCTTTCGCCGCATCGCAGCCCGGTGCTACAGGTCGCCGGACAACGGGGAGGACGAACCATGGCCGACATCGCCGCCGCCGCGCCGCGCGCGGAGCCGCGATCGCCGTCGCTGCGAACCGTGGTGGCCGCCTCGGCGACCGGCACGGCGTTCGAGTGGTACGACTTCTT
>JAQGIJ010000055.1 GCA_028291285.1 Phenylobacterium sp.
CCTGCCGGAAGATGACGTCCTCCATCGCCGTTCCGCCGCGGCCGCCGACGTCCTTCGGCCAGGTAATCGTGGCGAAGCCGGCTGCGGCCTTGCGCTTCATCCACCGCCTGCCCAAGGCGACGATCTCCTCCTCAGACCATGGCTGCGCGGGCGGCTGGCCGTATTCGGCGGCGTTCGCCGCGATCCAGGCCCGGACCTCGGCCCGGAAGGCGGCCTCTTCGAGGGAATCATTGAAATCCATGTGGCTGTCCCGTCAGGCCGCCAGCGTCGTGTTACTTTGCGAAAGCGCTCTAATGAGTCGATCGGCCCAGACTTCTTCGCTGCCGACGTTGAGCGCCAGCAACCGGGCTCGCCGATAGTAGAAATGACAGTTCGCCGCCCAGGTGAAGCCGATGCCTCCGTGGGTCTGCAGGTTCTCGCGCGCTGCGAACTCGTAGGCGCGAATGGCGGAGACCCGCGCGGTCGCCGCGGCCGCGGGGAACTGCGCCGAACCGGTCTCCATGGCCCAGGCCGCCCAGTAGGCGTTCGAACGCGCCAGCTCGCAGAAGACGAACATGTCGGCGAGCTTGTGTTTCACGGCCTGGTACGACGCTAGCGGCCGGCCGAAGACCCGCCGCTCCATGGCGTAGTCGCGCGCCATCCACAGGCAGGCTTCCGCGCCGCCGATCTGTTCGAAGGCGACATAGACCGCCGCACGATCATAAAGCCTGCTGAGCACCTCGGTGGCCTCGCCCCCGGCCATCGGCTCGAACCCGACGTCGGCGAACTCCAGCCGGTAGTGTGGCCGAAGCTCATCGAATCCCGCCAGTCGGGTGCGGGTGACGCCGGGCGCGTCGAGATCCACCAACCCCAACACAGTATGACCCTTGTCCTTGGCCGCCACCACCGCGAGCCTGGCGACGCCTGCGTCCGAGACCGGCCACTTCACCCCGGACAAACGGCCGCCCGACACACTCGCCTCGAGCCGGTCCCCCGCCACGCCGCGCCCTTCGTTGACAGCCAGACATCCCACCGCCTCGCCGGAGGCCAGAAGCGGCAGCCAGCGCGCCTTCTGCGCCTGCGCGCCGGCCAGCCGAACCGCTTCGGCCGCGAGACAGATCGAAGAGAAGAACGGCGCGGGAGCCACAGAGCGGCCGATCTCCTGAGCGATTACGCAGAGCTCCATCCCGCCCAGCCCCAGGCCGCCGTACTCCTCTGGAACGGCGGCGCCCAGCAGACCCATCTCCCCCAACTCGCGCCACAGGTCGGGATCCCAGTCCTGCCCCGCATCAATGAGCTGTCGCAGACGATCCGAGGGCGCTCGATCAAGCAGCAGGCGCGCCACCTGATCCTTCAGCATCTTCTGCTCGTCGGAGAGATCGAAATTCATGCGCGCCTGGCCCTCCCGAGCCGCGAATTGTCGCGGGATCCGCCGGCCGCTCGATCGCATGCGCGCGCGACTTGCGTGGTGGCCGACAGCTGCCGAGATCGGTTTAGCTCCCTGCATTTTGGAAGACAAGCGTCGATATTTTTCAGATCGCGCATCGCACCCCGGGCGCTCGGCCGCATGCCTTCACCGGATCGAGCGATTGTCGGCGTCCGCAGAAAACGAACCGGCCGCCGTTAGCGCCTCGGAACCTTGCTGAGCTGTGCCGGATTCGAAATACTCTTTTAGAATTATGCTGTTGTAGGCGTCTCAGCGGCGACGATCCGACTGGGGCTTTTGGCGCACAGGACAGCCGCCGCCAGCACTCCACGCCTACCCCTGACGCCCGCGAGCGCCAGGACGATCCGCGACCCACCGACGAGCGGCGCCACCCAACAATTTGACAGCTGTATATGGAGGTTGCCCGAGGCGGTACGCTGTGCGAACAGTCGTCCTCAAAGGCGGCGTCCCAAGTGAGGCGCGAGGAGGAAGCCTATGGAATTCGGCTTCAGCGAGGAAGATCAGGCGTACCGCGCCGAGCTTCAGGCTTTCATCCGCAGCTTCCTGCCGCCCGGCTGGCGCGGTTACGACCAGACGGATCGGCCAGCCTACAAGGCGGCTGCGGGGCGCTTCGCGCGCGGCATGGCCGAGCGGGGCTGGCTGACGCAGAATTGGCCCAAGGAATACGGCGGCTCGGATTGCTCCGCGTGGCGCCAGTGCATTCTCACTGAAGAAATGACCCCCATCGGCGAACCGCGGGGGTCGCAATACATGAACGTCAACTGGATCGGTCCCGCGTTCATGCGGTTCGGAACCGAGGAGCAGAAGCGCTACTACTTGCGCCGAATAGCTGAGGGCGACATCTTCTGGTGTCAGGGGTTCTCCGAGCCGGATGCAGGAAGTGATCTGGCGGCGCTGCGGACCCGCGCGATGCGAGACGGCGACGATTACGTCGTGAACGGCAGCAAGATCTGGACGTCGCACGTCGGCATCGCCGACTACTGCTTCCTCTTGGTTCGAACCGGCGCACCCGACTCGCGGGCACGGGGCATCACGGTGCTGATCGTGCCGATGGACCACCCTGGCTTCACCCGCCGCAACATCGCCAGCCTGGCGGGGGACGAGTCCCACTATGAGCTGTTCTTCGACGACATGCGCGTGCCCGCGGATTGGCGGCTGGGCGAAGAGAACCAGGGCTGGGACGTGGTCCGGTGGGCGCTTCAGTACGAGCGTGTGGGCTCGGCGCAGTATCAGCGC
Source organism: Phenylobacterium sp. (assembly GCA_028291285.1). The sequence goes on from JAQGIJ010000055.1 coordinate 2,663, forward strand.
GCCGCCCTGCAACTCAGCGAGGTGGCTGAGCAGGCGATCGCCAACGGGAGCTTCAACGATCCGGAGATCAAAGGCAGGATCGGCGCGGCCTGGGCGATGTGCCGGGCGGCGCGCCTTCTGAACTACAAGGTGTTCGATCTGCGCGAGCAGGGCAGTCCGCCGACCGCGGATTCCAACCTGGCGCGCGTCTACAGCACCGACTGCCTCAAGGTGGTGGCCCAGCTGTCCCACGACGTCATCGGCGAGGCCGCGCTGGAGCATCAGGCGGCCCTCGACCCGATCCGCAATGGCGCCTTGGCCGTGGCCGCAGGCGCCTCGGAAATTCAGCTCGATCGCGTAGCCATGGAATTCCTGGGCCTGCCACGGAGCAAGTGAAGGCCATGCAACTCAACCTATCCACCGATCAGCAGCAGATCATCGATGCCGTGTCGGACTTGCTGGCGCGCTACGCGGGCAAGGACCGGGCCCTCTCGCTGGTCCAGTCCGGCGCCTATGACCACGACCTCGACAGCCGGCTGGTCGAGTCCGGCTTTCATGAGATCGCCCTGACCGACGGCTACGGGCCTCTGGACGCCGCGCTCGCCACGCACGAGGTCGCCCGCGCGGTCGGCGCCAGCGCCTTCGGGGGAATGGCGCTGGTGGCGCCGATGGTTCTGGGCGAGGCGTCCGAGCGCCCCGTGGTTATGGCCACCGCAGCGGCGGCGGGCCAGCCGGTGCGGCTCGGCGGCGTCGCTGGGGTGCTTGTGGCGCTCGACGGGCAAGAGGCCTGGGCCGTGGAAACGACGGGCGACGATTGGGTCCCCGTGAACCACAACCGCGCCGGCTTTCCGGTCGCGCGGCTGAAGCCGGCCGCCTGGGAGCGCCGAACGCGATTGGGGCCGGGATCAGGCACTCGTCTTCGGGATTGGTGGCGGGTCGAGATCGCCATCACGATCGCTGGACTGATGAAGGGGGCCCTGGACTTGACGGTCGACTACTTGGCGCAGCGCAAACAGTTCGGGCGGCCCATCGGCAGTTTCCAAGGGGTCCAGCATCGGCTCGCGCAGCTTGCAATCGTGACCGAAGGGGCCCGCTGGCTTGCCCTGGAGGCCGCCTGGGGCGGAGCGCGGCCGGATCTCGCCGCCACCGCTGCGGCCTTCGCCACGACCCACGCCGATCAGATGGTCCGCGAATGCCACCAGCTCCACGGGGCGATCGGCTTCACGCGCGAATATCCCTTGCACCTGTGGACCCAGCGCCTTCTGCAGGTTCAGCAGGAACTCGGCGGGGCGATCCGACACAGGCGTGATGCAGCAGAAATGGTGTTCCGCGATGCGGAGATCCTGAAGCTCTCCGTCGGGCCAGCCGTCTAGACTAGAGCCAGGGCGCCCTGCCTCCACTGCGGCAAGTGGAGACAAGTTGCCGTTGAAGAGCGCACCTCGACTGAAGGTCACACCTCCACGGGCGGCGCCTCGGCGCGAAATCTGCACCTTGGAACGTATGCCCTCCCGTTCGGGCCAGTGACCAAGCTGGGCAACAACGTGCAGCTCGAGATATTTGTGCAGGAGGATGTGGCGATCGTCCAACTGGCCAGCGTGGATGGTCCAGCCCCGCCCCGTGGCGTTCCGCTCGATCGTGATCCTTATCGCTTCGATCCGAGCTGCCGGGGGTGAGACATGGTCCCCCCATTCCGGCGGGACCAGCGCTTCGGCCGCGCGGCCTCTCCGCCTGGCCTTATTCGGAGCCGAAACGCTTGCGCACGGAGACCCCCCAGATGCGCGGCTCGCGCACCAGGGCGGTCAGCACCCCGCCGTTGGAGGCTTCCGACAAGCCGAGCCCCGTCGGGTGCGAGTTC
>JAQGIJ010000089.1 GCA_028291285.1 Phenylobacterium sp.
GAATTTTGGATAGAGCCGGTCGGTGCCGGCCGCCAACATGATGTGGCCGTGCTTGCAGGGGAACACGCCGCCTGGCATGCCGCTGGCGCCCTGGGTGCCCACCCGCGGCGGCGCCTTGCCCGACACCACGTACTGCATGGCGAAGTGCGAGGTGAAGGCCACGCCGCAATCCAGCAGCGACATGTCGATATATTCTCCGCCGCCGCCGCGCACGTCGCGGCGGTAGAGCGCCCCCTGGATGCCAATCGCCGCGTAGAGACCAGTGGCCAGGTCGATGATGCTGGGACCGGCCTTCATCGGTCCGCCGCCCGCCTCGCCGTCGGGGATGCCGGTGGTGCTCATGAAGCCGCTCATCGCCTGGGCGATCGGATCGTAACCGGGCCGCAGGCGGTAGGGGCCGGTCTGGCCGAAGCCCGTGATCGAGCAATAGATCAGGCCCGGATTGATCGTCTTGAGGCTCTCGTAGTCCAGGCCATAGCGGGCCAGGTCGCCCACCTTGTAGTTCTCGATCAAGACATCGCACTGGGCCACCAGCCGGCGTACAACCTCCTGGCCCTCGGGACTGGCGAGGTTGGCGGTGATCGACTTCTTGCTGCGATTGGCGGCCAGGAAGGTAGGCGTGTCGCGGGTGTCGTTTCCGTCCGTGTCCTTAAGGAAGATCGGGCCGTAGATACGGCTCTCGTCGCCGACCACGGGACGCTCCACCTTGATCACTTCCGCCCCCAGGTCGGCCAGGACCTGGCCCGCCCAAGGGCCGGCCAGTACTCGGCTAAGATCGGCGACACGGATTCCGGTAAGCGGCTTGGGCGACATTGGCGACGGTCTGGTGGGCTGGGTCCCGGAAGCTCGCAGGCGCCGACGGCGCCAGCCAGCCACGAGAACTTGGCGACGCCCCAAGAAATCGGTACGCCGTCAGTCGCTGGAGCGGCGCTCTGCCAGGTCAGCGGCGGCCTGCACCAGGCGTTGGCCCGCGGCCCTAGTCTGGGCGCCGGACCACCGCGCCCCGAAGGCCAGCAACGCCAGCGCGATCTCCACCCGGCCATGGCGGGTGACGACCGGAGCCGAGAGCACTGAGACCGCGTATTGGGCCGTGTCGTCGATATCGTCGAGGAAGTAGCCCGCGTCCCGGCGGGCTGCGCTCAGGGATTGCAGCTCCTGGCCCGGAGCGCGGGCCTGCCAAACCGCTTCCAGCCGATCATGCAGCGCATGGTCGGTTGGCAGGTCCAGACCCACGAAGAAGCCCCGCTGGCGGCCGACCTCGAAGGAGCGCAACAGGGCAGCGGTCCGTTCCCGGTCCACCGCCGGCTCGGCCCGCGCCAGGTAGTCCTCGAACCCCTGGGGATCCAGCGCCGCTGCCAGCGGCGCGCCATAAGGCGGGGCGAAGGGCAGCCGTACCCCGGTGCGGGCGATGCCCCGCATCGGGTCCCCCATCCCCGCTGCGGCCACCACCACCAACTGGTCGCCGGCCACCGCCTCGGCGGTGGCGGTCATGCCGAACTCGCGAAACAACCGGCGCAACACGGGCGAAAGGTCGCCCACGTCTGGGAATCTCGCCAGCGCCGCCTGCCCCACCGCCACGGCCGAAGGCCCCAGCGTGTAGTGCTTGCGTGTGGGATGCTGCAGGACGTAGCCGGCGTCCACCAGGGTGTTGAGGATCGAAAGGCAGGTTGTCTTGCTGAGCCCCAAGGCCCGCGACAGCTCCGACAATCCGTAGGCCTCGGTCGGCGAGACGGCGAGGAACTCCAGGATCTGAAGCACGCGCAAGGTGGGATTTGAGACGGGCTTCGCCATCCGGCGGGAGACCTGCGTTATTTCAGTTGACGATGGGCTGACATCGCCTTGCGCCGCCCGCGAAGTCAAACCTAACCTTCCCCTCCACATAGCGCGGCGTCTCAGGAGCCGGTGAATGTCGGTTTGCGCTTTTCCTTGAACGCCAGGAGGGCTGCACGGAAATCGTTGGAAGTGTTCAGCAGCGGCACATAGTCGATCTCGGCCCGGAACGCGTCCTCAAGCGTATGCACGCCATTGGCGTAAGCCGCCTTGGTGAAGGCCATCGACAGGGGCGCGACTTCGGCATAGCGGGCGGCCATGGCCTCGGCCGTTGCGAGCGCTTCGCCCGGCTCCACCAGATCGTCCACCAACCCCAGCTCCGCGGCCGCAGCGCCACCGATCTCCTCGCCCAGCAACATGATGCGCTTGGCCCTGGCGATCCCGACCCGCTCCTTCAGCGTCCACAACAAGCCCATGTCGCCCATCAGGCCCAGCCGGCAGAACGCGCCCCCCAACCGCGCCGTGCGAGCGGCCACCACGTGGTCGCAGGCCAGCGTCAGGGCGAAACCGCCGCCATAGGCCAGGCCTTCCACGGCCGCCACCACAGGCTTGGGACCTTCGACGAGAGCGCGCACCAGCTGATGCACCTCCTTGAAGTTCTGACGGGTCCGCAAGGCGGTCCAGGGCGCGGCGTTTTCATCCACCGTCGAAAGATCGGCGCCGCTTGAGAAATCCCGCTCGGCGCCGGTGAGCACGATCGCCCGGCACTCGCCATCACCGTAGAGCGCGTTCAGGTGTTCCAGCATCTCCATGCGCATGTCGCGGGTGAAGGCGTTGCGTTTGGCCGGCTGGTTGATGGTGATGACCGCGACGGGACCGTTCCGGCGCAGCAGGACCTGCGTACTCATGCGGCGTCTCCGACGGAGGGGCGATCCAGCTTCAGGACCTTCAAGGCGTTGTCGCGCAGGAACTTCGGCCAGACGTGGTCGCGGAACTCCACCTGCGGCAACTCGCCGAAGCTACGCTCGAGCGTCAGGCCGGACGGGTAGTAGCCCGCGTAAAGCACCTTGTCGGCCCCACGCTTGTTGGCGAACTCGATGATGTCCTTGGGGAAGTATCTCGGCGCGAAGGCGCTGGTGGAATAATAGAGGTTCGGCCACTTCAAAAGCAGCTTCACCGCCAGCTCCGTCCAAGGCTCGGCGCCGTGCCGCATCACCACCCGCAGGTCCGGAAAGAACCAGCAGACCTCATCCAGCAAACCCACGTATTGCGGCTTGTAGGGCATGCGGGGGCCGGGCATGCCGGCGTTGATGAAGATCGGGATGTCGAGCTCGACACACTTGGAATAGATCGGATAGGCGCGCTTGTCGTCGATCGGCACATTGCAGCCGCAGGGGAAGAAGAAGGCGGCGATCACCCCGTCGTCCTCCACCGCCCTTGTCAGCTTGCGCACGGCATCCATGCCTTCGTTGGGATCGACCATGACACCGCCGATGAAACGGTCCGGATGGAGGCGCAGCGCCGCCCGGCCCAGGTCGTCGGCGGCCGAGATCAGCGCCTTGTCGACGTTGAAGCGATCCATTTCCGCGAGCGTATCGCCGATGGGATCCGCGCCGGTGGCCTTCACGGCCTGCTTGAACATGTATCCGGCGGGATGGTCGAACGCCTGCGTGCGGCTTTCGGGGTCGCGCAGCAGGGCGCCATAGGTCTTCGACCAGTCATGGTCGCCGCGCGGCAGATCGAGCATCGTGTCGATCACGCCGATATCACTCGGGTAGCCCATGTTCGCGTCTTCCGCCCCTCGCTGGCCTTATCAATGATCGCTGGATCAGGTCGCCGCTGACACCGTCAGGCTGCTGCCGGTCGGCCGTTCGACTGACGACCGCCATTGGACGAACTGCATGACTTGCCGACCGAGCAGGGCGAGATTACCGGCCAGGGCGGGGTCGATTGTCGTGCCGTCCGGATCGAACACGGCGTTGGCCGAATTGATCGCAACGCCAAGCGGCGTCGGCCAGCCGCGCAGGGCGTGAACGACCGCCCGCATGGCGCCCAGGGTGGCGCCGGCCGCCTGAGGTCCGATGGCCGAGACAATCAGGCCCACCGGCCGTTCGTCGAGGTAGACACGGTCGTCCTGCGCGGTCTCCTCGAGCAGGTCGATGGCGTTCTTCACGACCCCCGAGATCCCACCGTGATAGGCCGGGCTCGCAAAGATCAGGCCGTCAGCGGCCCGCACGGCCGCGATCATCGCCTGTTCCTCAGCGGTGCGGACATCGGCTTCGGGATTGTAGTGCGGCAATCTGGCGAGGAACTCGCCACCGAAGAGTGTGGTGCGGGCCCCGATGCCTTCGGCGACGGCGAGCGCGGCTTTGAGGGCCCGCTCGGTGTTGGAGCCATCGCGCGCTGTGCCGCCAATGCCGATGATCAAAGGTCGATAGGTGTCGCCCATGGGGCCTCAAAGATTGAGGCCTCAGGCTCCCCTCTCACCACGGCGATGGCAACTTCCACGCGGTTGGGCCCTGCACGACCTCTGGTCGATCTGAGCCGACCGAGATCGACCCCTTGCCGACCTTGGGGAGGTCCGCTCCTCGGCTGAGGCCTTCACCAGGGTACCTTGAGAGCACGCAATCGATGATTTGGCCCTCGTCTTGGAACTCGCATGTGGACCAGCACGGCCGCTCGGAGTCCGCCCACACGCCGGTTTGACCGCCTTTAGGATGGTCAACTCCCCAGCCCTGTGCAGACATTGCGGAAATCAGCCAAGCGCCGGATCGCTTGAGATCCCTGGGAGGATTGCGATGAGCGTCGCACGCGAACTCGATTTCCGTGTTCCCGAGCACGTGCCGCCTCATCTCGTTCGCGACTGGGATTTCGCGACGGCGCCGGGCGCGCAGGAGGACCCCTTCAAGGCGCTCTCGGTGCTCTACGAAGGCCCCGACATCTTCTGGTCGCCGCACCCGAGGTTCCAGGGGCCCGCCTGGGTGGTGACCCGGCACGAGCTGATCTGCGAGGTGGCGCAAGATCCGCTGACCTTCTCCAACTTCCAGCAGTCCGGGTTCTCGCAACTGATGGGCGAGGATTGGGATCTCATACCCCTCGAGAAGGACGGGGCGGAGCACAGCGCCTTTCGCACTCTGATGAACCCCATCTTCTCGCCGAAGCGGGTGGCGGCGATCGAGGCGAACGTCCGTGGCGTCGCAGAGGCGCTGATCGACGACCTGGCGAAGAAGACCGGGGGCGAGCTGATGACGGCCTTCGCGCGTCCCTTCCCGGTGAGCGTATTCCTGAGCCTCATGGGGCTTCCTCTCGAGCTCGCACCGCAGTTCCTGGCCTGGGAGGACGGACTGCTGCACGGCAAGACGCAGGATGAGCGCGTTCAGGCGGCTTTCGCGATCAAGCGCTACCTGCAGGACGTGATCGATGAGCGCAGGACCAGCCCCACGGACGACCTCGTAAGCTTCGCCATCGCCGGAGCCGTTCTCGGGCGCCCGCTGAACGACGAGGAGGTGATGGGGATCTGCTTTCTGCTGTTCGTCGCAGGCCTGGACACGGTCGCCTCGACGCTGGGCTTCATCTTCAAGCACCTCGCCGAGAACCCCACGCACCAGCAGCTTCTGCGCGACGAGCCGGACCTGAGGCCTGCGGCCATCGAGGAGTTTCTGCGCGCCTATTCGACCACCACGTCCAATCGGCTGGCCACGCGCGACCTCGACTTCCACGGCGTTCGGATCAAGGCCGGCGACCGGGTCGTCCTCTGCTGGGCCTTGTCGGGCCTCGACGACCGTGAGTTCCCGGCTGCGGCCACCGTGGATTTCCGGCGCGAGCACCTGCGCCACACCACCTTCGCGGTGGGGCCGCACCGCTGCATCGGCTCTCACCTGGCGCGTCGGGAACTCAGGGTCGCGATCGATCTGATGCTCGACCGCATACCGCCTTTCCGTCTGAAGCCCGGCGAAAGGGCGATCACCCACGCCACCGGCGTGTTCGGCGTGGACCATCTGCCGCTGGTCTGGAGCTGAAGGCGACCGCGGCCACGCGACGCTGAAGCACCTGGAGTTGAGCATCGCTAGCCGATGCGGTCGCTTTGAGCCCAAAATGGACCTTCATCAGCCGGTCGGTGGCGCGCCAGTGAAAACCGCCAATTGAGCGTCGAAAGCACGCTTGTAGGCGGGCCGCGCTTGGCCGCGGGCGACATAGGCGGAGAGGTTCAGATACTCGTCCAGCATACCCGATCCGCTCAACCTGAGCAGCACCGCCACCATCAGAAGGTCGCCCGCGCTGAACGCACCATCGAGCCAGTCGGCATCGCCAAGGCGACCGGAAAGTTCGCCCAGCCGGTCGCGGATGCGGCCCTCCAGAATTGGCAGGCGCTCCTCGTACCAGGACCTATCGCGTTCCAGGAGCGTGGCGGCCCCGCGCTCGACGATCGGCGGCTCCATCGTGTTGAGCGCGGCAAACATCCATGTGATCGCGCGCGCACGGGCATTCGCATCATCTGGCAGCAGGCCGGCATGGCGCTCCGCGATATGGAACACGATCGCCCCCGACTCGAACAGGGCGAGATCGCCTTCTTCATAGGTCGGAATCTGCCCGAAAGGATGGAGCGCACGATGCGCGGGCTCCTTCATCTCAGTGAATGAAACAAGACGAACGTCGTAGGGTTGGCCCACTTCTTCAAACGCCC
>JAQGIJ010000096.1 GCA_028291285.1 Phenylobacterium sp.
CTCGTGGGCGCCGCCGTGGTCTTGAGAGGCAGGTCCTCTCCAGCGCCGACTGGTCCGGAAGAGATAGTCGCCCGCGCGCTCTGTCGTGAGGACCCGGACATGCCCACCCACATCGGACCGCTCTGGACGGGCTATCGCAAGGATGCGCGTCGGGTGCTTGCCGCGCTTCGCGAAGCGGGGCTGCTGGAGCAGCGCGCCTGAGCTAGGGGACTCGAACGCGGCTATACGGACCGGAGGCCAGCCAGCGACGCCGGCAGGGTATCACGGCCCAGCCGCCCCGACGGAGCGCGGTCAGCCCCATCCCTTGGGTTTGCGATGTTTCTCGGCGCCGCTCAGCCCCCTACCCTCACACATCGAAGGCGTCGGCCTCCTGGGTCAGCCGGTCACAGGTGGCAAGATCGCGCCTGCGGAACGCCGCGGCGGCGGCCTTGCGAAGCAGCTGGTGGGCGGCCGCGGGCTGGCGGCCGCGCAGCTTGGCGGCCCACAGTTCCGCCTTCTCCGCGGACACGTCCACGTCCTCTGGCCTGGCCTGGATCATGCGCGCCGCCTCAGGAAGTGCTGGCCACTCCATGAGGAACTGCAGGCCCCGCTGGAAATCAGGATCGCGGGCGGCATGATCGAATGCGCGCCCCTCTGCTTCCACGTCATCGAAACCGGTGAGGCGCACGGTGAAAGCCTTCGCGCGCTCCGCGGAGAGAGTTCGTTCGAACGAAGACCAGCGCGCCGCCTGCGCCGCGTCGGACTCGCCCGAGTGCTCCAGATAATCGATCCAGACGGTCTCCCACTCGAAGTCCGGCTCCGCGACCTTGTGGTTGCCGGCCAGCAGGCTTCGCGTGGTCCGCTGCGTTGGGCCTGCGGCCTCGAGCAGGTGGCCGGCCTCCTCTACTCTCCCTGCCGCCAACAGCCGTTGTGCGATGTTCGCGGCAACGGCCGGCGTTCGCAGAGCTGCCTCGGTGAAGGTGGCTCGGAAAGCCTCGACGTCGCCCGCCGCATCGGCCAGCTGCCGGATGATCGTCATCCGGCCGGGCGTCGGGTCCGGCTTTTCGCTGAGCCGCCGAAGTGCAGCCGCCGCCAGGCCGGGAGGCGCTTGATCCAGAACATTCGGCAGCCAATCAGCCCAGGCGACCGGATTGCGGACAGCGGCTTCGGCGAGCACGTCGGCGTGACCCGCAGCGTCCACTTCGGCGATCAGCCCGCCGATGTCCCGGGCGGCCCGCTGGAACACGCCCGCCAGCTCACCGTCGCGGTCGCGGACCCGCAGACCAACCCGGCGCGCCACGTCCATGAACCGCCACAAGCGGTTCAGCGCCGCCGGACGGTCAAGGCTGGCCAGCCGCTCCGCGATCAAGGTCCGCAGCCCATCCAGATCGCGGACAAAGGTGACGCGCTGGCGCCAATGCACCTTTGACCCGCTCGTCTGGAGGGACGCCAAACGCCTGTCGATCTCCACGGCGAGGTGCTCCGCGCCCTGCTCAGCGGCCAGCTCCATTCGAAGCCGGCGCTTCAATTCCGGCTTGGTGTCTGCCGCCATGGCCAGGATTTCGGCCAGCCGCTCGGCACCGAGGCGCGCGAGGTTCTCGACGGTCACCTTTTTCTGACTGGCTACTGTGGGTCGCTTCATCGTTCGAACGCGGGGCTAAGGTGACGACCTTCATGGCCCACGATGAATGCGCTTATTCGGGGCAGGAGAGCGACGGCTACCCGGTAGTTGCGCTGGGAAGCGGACCTTTGCAACCTTGCCCAGGAGGCAAAGCTGGCCCTTCCCTTCCGGCGCGACTAGTCAAACGCGCCTTCGTGTAGCGGGCGGCGAGGTCGTGGTGCGCGGCCAGCGACCGGCCAGTCAGCGGCCGCCGAGCGAGAAGGCGTAGAATTTGTTGTTGGTGCCGTCGTATGGGAGCTTGCGCTCCCGTGTGTCGTAGCCGCTGCCCCAGTACACGACCCCATCAACGATAGCCGCGCCCGACCAGACAGCGCCGCGGCTTGGGAAGGTCCACTTTATCTCACCGTTCCTGGTGTCCAGGGCGTAGAAATTGCCGCCTGAGGAGCCGGCGAAGATCACCCCATTGGCGCCGGAGACGAAGCTGTCAGTGATGTACTCAGGACTCTCCGGGGCGGCGGTCTGCCAGAGAATCTTTCCGGTGGCTGCGTCGAGCGCGGTCCATAAGCCGCCCGTCGTCGTCTTCTTCTGCCCGTCGTAAGTGGTGTAGGTGTAGGTCTTGTGGCTGCCGTTGGTGATGGCGGCGTAGATGCGCTCGCCGTCCGTCGAGGGACCCCACTCGATCCCGCCGAGCACACCGCCCGGGCCGGCCTGGGTCTGCCAGATCACGGCGCCGCTGGCCGGGTTCAGGGCATAGTACATGCCGTTCTTCTGGCCGGCGCCCAGCACGTCGGTCCTCTTGCCCCCGATCGTCGTGGCGTAGAGGTTCGGGCCGGCCCCGAAGTCGAAGTCCGGCGAGGCGTTGGGATTGGCCAGCGTCCAGGTGTCGGCCGTCAGGGTGTGGTGAGCCCAGGCGATCTTGCCGGTCGTCAGGCTGAGGGCGACGACGCTGTCGATGTAGGCGTCGGCCGGCAGCCGCGTACAACCGGTCTGCCCCGGATTGACGCAGTATCCGTTCGGGACCGAGTAGCTGTTGCCGGTGGTCACGTACAGCATG
>JAQGIJ010000098.1 GCA_028291285.1 Phenylobacterium sp.
GTCACCATATGATCAGCCACTGGGCCAAGGGCCCCAGCCCGGTGATCGGCAGGCTCTCACCGCAAGGCCGGGCGAAATACCTGCCACGGATCATGTCGGGGGAGGACACCCTGTGCTTCGGCCTGTCAGAGCCGGGGGCGGGATCCGACGCGGCGATGATTCAGACCCGCGCCACGCCCGACGGCGACGGATGGCGCCTGAACGGCAGCAAGATCTGGACGACCAACAGCCCGCAGGCCGATTACGTCGTGGTGTTCGCGGTGACCGATCCCGCACGCGCGGCAGCTCGCTCCGGCGGGATCAGCGCCTTCCTTGCGCCCACCGACGCGGTGGGTTTCGATCGCCAGAAGCTGATCAAGATGTGGGGCAGCGCGGCGACCGACGAGGCCATGCTGCATTTCGACGATGTCTATGTGGGTCCCGACCAGCTGATCGGGCAGCTTCACAACGGCTTCGCCACCGCCATGCTGGGTGTCGCGCTGGGGCGGATCTACAACTGTGGGCGCGCCGTCGGCCTGAGCCGCTGGAGCCTCGAGATGGCGTTCGAGTACGTCAAGGTCCGCACGACCTTCGGCCGGCCCATCGCGGAATATCAGGGCGTGACCTTCCCCCTCGCGGAATCCGCCATGGAGATCCACGCGGCGCATCTCATGAGCATCAACGTCGCAACGCTGAAGGATGACGGGGCCAGGGCCGACAAGGAACTGGCCATGGCCAAGGCGTTCGCGGTGAAATCCGGCGCCCGGGCCATCGACCGCGCGATCCAGGCCCACGGCGCCATCGGCATGACCAATGAGCTGGGCCTGACCGACGCCTACATCACACTGCGCAAGATCAACATCGCCGACGGGACGAACGAAATCCTCCAGCGGCTGGTGGTGAAGGAAATGCTCGCCGGCAACGTCGCCCTCTGACGCTGTCAGTCCAAAGGGACGGCCCAATGTACGAACGCTACGAAGCTCTACGCATAGAGCGGCGCGATCGGATCCTGGTCATCAGCCTGGATAATCCGCCGATGAACGCCATGACTCCGCAAATGCACAACGAGCTGTCGCGCGTCTTCATCGACATCAATCGCGACCCTGAAACCGCGGTGGTGGTGATCACCGGCGCGGGGGATCGCGCCTTCTCGGCGGGAGGCGACATCAACGCCATGGCCCACCGGGTCGAGACCGGCGAGCATGAGAGCTGGATACAGACCAACTACGAAGCCCGCGAGATCGTCTACGGCCTGCTGCGCCTCGAACGGCCCCTGATCGCCCGTATCAATGGCCATGCCATGGGCCTGGGCGCGACCCTCGCCGTGCTTTCCGACCTGACCTACATGATGGCCGACGCCAAGATCGCCGACACCCACGTCAAGATCGGCCTATCCGCCGGCGACGGCGGCTCGTTGATGTGGCCGCTGCTGATGGGCTTCTCGCGCGCCAAGCAATACCTCTTCACCGGTGACGCGCTCACCGGACGCGAGGCGGCCGCGCTCGGCCTGATCACCGAGTCCTGCGACAGCCTGGCGGAACTGGACGCCAGGGTGTTCGAGATGGCCGAGCGCCTCGCGGCCGGCGCGAGCCGCGCGATCAACGCCACCAAGCTGTCGGTCAACCTGCTGCTTCGCAAATTGCTGGAAGGCGTGATCGAGGCTCATCTCGGCCAGGAGACCTACACCTACCTGTCGCGGGATCACCACGAGGCGGCCACCGCCTTTCGGGACAAGCGCCAACCGGGGTTCAAGGGCCTCTAGGGCGAGCCGGACGTGACGAGGTGGCGGTAGGGTAGTCAGGGCGCAACGCGGCCGTCGGGCCTATTTCTCGGAATCGCCGGCGCACACGGGAGGCCGACATGGGCAAGGGCAGCGACGAACGGGCGATCCGCAACCTGATCAACGCCTACACCGATGCCGCCAGCCGCAAGGACGCCAAGGCCGGCGCCGCGACCTACGCCGACGACGGCGTGCTGGTCGCCAATGGCGTCGAGATCCGCGGCCGGGCGAAGATCGAGCGGGCCTTCGAGCGTAACTACGGCGCCAGCGACCTGATCTTCCAGATGATCCAGCCCGGGCCGATGGAGATCCGTGGCGATCGCGCCTTCGCCCGCTCGTGGATCCGCGCCTGGAACCGGCTGACCGGGGAGGGGGTTCGCGACATCCTCGGCCTCTACCAGGACGAGCTTGTCCGCACCGTCGAGGGCTGGCGCTTCGCGCGGCGCCGGATGGACACGATCCACATCGCCGAGCAGGGGCGGGTGCTCGAACACCGCGGTTATCCGCCTATGGAGCACGAGTTCCAACAGATCGGCCGCGACCCGGCGGGCTAGCCACGGAGGCGGCCGCTCGTCAGCAGCGCCGGCGCCGACTCTGGCCAGGGCTGTACGGGGCGGAAAGCTGCCGTCAGTAGGGCGTCAGCGTTGAGATTTGCTGGCTCTCAAGCTTGAAGCGAACCTTCTCCCCAACGGTCGCACCTTTCAGCAGCTCGGTTTTGCTGACCACAAACGGCATGGTTCCCGCAGGCCAGTTCAGCGCCTCGACGTCCTCGTATGTGATGGTGACGCGATTGTTGTTCGGATCGATCGCCTTGATCACGCCGATAATTTCGATGCTGCTCACAGGCTTGGCTGGAGGCGGCGCGGGCGTGGGCGTTGACGTCGGATTCGATGGCGGGGTTTGAGTTCGTCCTCCTCGGCCCCCGCGTCCTCCGCCTCCGCCTCCGCCGCCTCCTCCGTACTGAGCGTGGGCGGCCGTCGCCCCGATCACGCACACGGTCACGATTAGAATGAAGCGCTTTGACATCGGCCTGGCTGCAAGGGAATTCGCCTCGCTTTTGTGTATTTTGAATGTGGCTGGGACATGACCTCTTGGCGTGACCCCCTTATCAGCACGAGTAGCAAGCGGACCTTCCGAACCACTGCGTTGGGTTCGAATTTGCCGTTGATATCAGGCGAGCCGGCGCATGTTCAGGATCGGTACGGGTGGACTCAGCCACTGCCCGCGCTGGTCGGCGAATTTTGACTTCCCGTTGGTGGGCAGGGACAGGATCTTGCGGACGACCGCCATGCCCCGGACAACCTGACCGAAGGCGGCAAATCCCAGGTTGTCTCCTGGCGCGCCTGGATGGGCGTCCAGGTAGGGCTCGGGGCTCGCGCAGATGAAGAAATTACTCGTCGCCGTACCCGGGTCGAAACGGCCGAGCGAGATCGTGCCCGTCGTATGTCGAAGGCCAGTCGTCGTCGTGCTCTCGTGCCGGATCGGCGGATAGGGATGCACCTTCGGGCTAGGTGCGCCCACGATGGTCCCCTGCTTGGGTGCGCCAGGCTCTCGCGCCGCGCGGAAGAAAGATCCGCCGTCGTATGCGCGCGCGTCCACGTAGCGCAGGAAGTTGGCGGCGGTGATTGGAGCTTTTTGAGCTTCGAGCTCGACCACAATCGCGCCGTGGTTGGTGTCGATCACAACCATCGGCTTGCCGGGCGCGGCGAGGCCGGCGCCCGGGGTCATCAGCAACCCGGCGGCGCCCAGAAAACTCCGACGTTTGAGGTTGGCGCTGCTCAACGATGGGCTGCTCCCTTGGCTCTCACCAATTTACCGCTGCACACCAAACGGGGTCCACCCAGCGGATCAAGGGCGCGGCGGCCCGAACTAGCGCGCACGCGGCTGTAGGTGTCGGTCTGGCCCTTGGAGCGCAGGCGCCCGGCGGCGAGGACCAGCTCCTGCACGCGCTCGGCGCAGGTCACCCGCAGGCCCTTGGCGCCCTGGGTGCGCGACACCTCACGGGAGACGACCTGCGCCGTGCGGCCGTCGGGGCCCAGGGCGATCCGGACGATCTCGCCCGTTTCGGAGACCTTGGACGCCGCGCGGAATTTGCGGGTCTGGACTCGGGCTTTGGCCAAGGTGCTGCTGCCGTAGGGCACGATCTGTCCGGCGGGGGTCCGGTACTG
>JAQGIJ010000123.1 GCA_028291285.1 Phenylobacterium sp.
CGGCGTAGTCGGCCGAGAAGCTCACGCCCTTCAGAGGCACGGGCCGGAAGTCGCGGGTCTGGGCCAGCGTCTTCAGCGCCTCGAAGTCGAGGCCGGCCTTGCGGAGGAGGTCGAGGGCCGCCTCGCGGGTGATCCAGGCCTCCAGCGGCGCATGGGCCCTGGCCGCGTCGGGACGGACGATGTCGAAGATCGCGCCGGTGTTGGAGTTCTTCACCGTCGCCCAGCCGTAGGCTGCCGGCGCGGTCTCGTGGATGACGATGAAGCCCGCCGCACCCTGCCGCGCGGCCTCCTCGAACTTGTAGGTCCAGCGGCCGTAGTAGGTCATCGCCTTGCCGCCGAAGTCGCCTTTCCCGGTCTCGAAGTCCGGATCGTTGACCAGGACGAGGGCGATCTTGCCCTTCAGGTCGTAGCCCTTGAAGTCGTCCCAGCCGCGCTCCGGCGCCTTCACGCCGTAGCCTATGAAGACCACCGGCGCGGCCTTGATGGCGACGTGGGTCGCCCCGGTCTCGGCCGCGCGCACGGCGATCTGCTCGCCTTGGGTGAAGCTCTCGACCTGCCCGCCGGCGCGGACGCTCGCCGACATCGGACCGGCGATCTCGAACCGCGCCAGCGGCACGGCCTGGGTCCAGGCGCGGCCGTTCGGCGTCGGGTCGCCGCCCGGCTGCAGGCCGGCGGCGGCGAGCTGGCCGGAGACGTAGGCGATCACCTTGGGCTCGGCGGCCGAGGCCGTGCCGCGGCCCTCGAAGGCGTCGGAGGCCAGAACCTGGATGTCCGTGACCATCCGCTGCGTCGAGACGGCGGGCGAGGCGGCCTGGGCGTCGCCGGCGACCAGGGCCAAGGCGAGGCCGGCGAACGCGATCTTCATAAAAACGGCAAGCTCTTGTGAAACGAACGAGGCCGGGAACCTAGCGGGGGGCGGATCGCGGCGCCAAGGCAGACCTTGCGCGGCGTCGCCGGGGTGCGCCAACCGATGCTTAACGTTAACGCGAATACACTTCACATCGACGGGCGATTGCGCGAAACCCGGGCGGGTCGGGCGTCCGCGAGAGGCGACGGCGGGGGTGACGCTTTGCGCAAGGGGTGTGTCGGCCAGGTGCTTGCGCCAGCGCGGGCCGTCGTCCAACTAGCCCGGAAAGCGGCGCCGTGCCCGCCGCAGGGGATCATCGCCGGACCGCGTCCGGCTTGAAGACACCGCTGATGCGTTCCGCTCCCCCGATCCTCGTGCTCGCCTGTCTGGCGCTGGCCGCCTGCGGCTCCGTGCGCAAGCCGGACCTGCGCCTGCCCGCGGCCTATGAGGCGCCGCCGGCCGCCGCCTCCGCCCAGGCCGTGCCGCTCGACCGCTGGTGGACCGCCTTCGACGACCCGCAGCTCACCACGCTGATCGAGCAGGCCATGGTGGCCAACCCGGACGCCAGGAGCGCCGCGGCCCGGCTGCGCGAGGCGCAGGCCAGCCGCGCCAGCCTACTCTCCCAGTTCCTGCCGCAGGGCGACCTGACCGGCTCGGCCAAGCGTACCCACTCCACCCAGGTCGCCGGCACGGTGATCGACATCCCGGGCTTCTCCACCAGCGGGATATCGGAGGCCTATGCGGCGAACTTCAACGTCAGCTGGGAGGTCGACCTGTTCGGCCGGATCTTCGCCGCCAACCGCATCGCCAAGGCCGAGATCGCCGCCGCGCAGCTGGACTATGAAGGCGCCCGCGCCAGCCTCGCGGCCCAGACGGCGGACGCCTACTTCCAGGTGCGCGGCCTGGCCATTCAGCTGGCGGACGCCCGCGAGACCGCGCGGATCGAGCGCGGGCTCTATGATGTGGCGACCCGCCGCGCCGAGGTGGGGATCGCGGCCACGTCCGACGCCGACCGGGTGGCGGGCGACCTTGCCCAGGCCGAGGCGCAGGCCGCCGGGCTGGAGGCCGAGCTGCAGGTGGAGCGCCGCACCCTGCTGATCCTGGCCGGACGGATCGTGGAGCCCGTCGCCAGCGTCGAGGCGCCGCCCTTCGTGGGCGAGGCGCCGCCGGCGCCCATCAGCATACCCAGCGAGCTCCTCCGGCGCCGCCCCGACGTGCGTGCGGCGCAGGAGCGCCTGCGCTCCGCGCTCGGCCAGCGCGACCTCGATCGCCTCGACCTGTTCCCGGTCTTCAAGCTGACGCCGGGCCTGGGCTGGTCGAAGCAGATCCAGCCCGGTTTCCTCGCGGAGACGGACACCTGGACGCTGGCCGCCACCGCGAGCCAACCGGTGCTCAGCATCCCCAAGCTCCTCGCCGACCTGCACGCCCAGAACGCCCGGGCCGAACAGGCCGTCGCCGCTTACGAGAAGACGGTGCAGACCGCCTTCGGCGAGGCGGAGGGCTCGCTCGTGCGGCTCGACGCCGACCGCCGCCGGGTGGCGACGCTCACCACCGGCGAGGCCCGCGCGGCGCGCGCCTATCGGGCCGCGCAGCTCGGCTACAGCCGCGGGCTCACCGACCTGCAGACGGCGCTTTCGGTCGAGCAGTCCTGGCGCGCCACCCGCGCCCAGCTGACCGCAGCCCAGGTCGCCTCCGTGCGCCAGGCGGTGCAGGCCTACAAGGCGCTGGGCGGCGGCTGGCCGGCCGGCGAGGCCAATTGAGACATGACCGCATGAGACGATTTCCGATCCTGACGCTCCTCGGCGCTGCGGCGCTGCTGCTCGGCGCCTGCCACAAGCCGGCGCCCGGCCCGGGGCTGGCGCAACAGGCGCGCGCGGTGAGCGTGGTGACGGTGGAGCCCCACGCCATCGTCGGCGCGCTGGCCGCTTCCGGCGACCTGGTGCCGCGCCAGGAGGCTGCGGTGGCGCCCGAGGTGACCGGCTATCGCGTGGCCGCCGTGCTGGCCGACGTCGGCCAGTTCGTGAAGGCCGGCGAGACGCTGGTCCGGCTCGACCCTGCGCTGATCGAGAGCCAGCTCGCCCAACAGCAGGCGCTGGCCGCCCAGGCCGAGGCCCAGGCCGCGCAAGCCGAGGACCAGGCCGCGCGCGTCAAAGGCCTCGAAGGCCAGGGCGTGCTCAGCGAGGAGCAGATCGATCAGCGACGCTTCCAGGCCCGGGCCGCGCGCGCCACGGCGAACGCCCAGGCCGCGGCGCTGCGCGACGTGCGCACGCGCGCCGGCAAGCTCGCGGTGACCGCGCCCGTCGGCGGGCTGATCCTGGAGAAGACGGTGCGGCCCGGCGACCTCTCCGCCGTCGGCGCGACGCCGTGGTTCCGCATCGCCGCCGACGGCCAGATCGAGCTGCAGGCGCAGCTTTCGGAGGACGACCTCGCCCGCATCCGCCCAGGCCAGCACGCCGAGGTGACCTTGCCGAGCGGTCAGACGACCACCGGCGTCGTGCGCCTGATCAGCCCGCAGATCGACCCGCAGTCGAAATTGGGCTTCGTGCGCATCACCCTGCCGGTGCGCGGCGACATCCGCGCCGGCGGGTTCGGCCGCGCGGTGTTCACCGATGCGGCCGGCGTCGCGCTCGCGATACCGGAGACGGCGGTGCGCTATGACGCCGACGGCGCCAGCGTCATGGTGGTGCAGGCCGACAACCGGGTGAAGCGCGTGCCGATCCGCACCGGCATGCGCGGCGGCGGCCTGGTGCAGATCGTCGAGGGCCCGCCGGTCGGCGCGCGCATCGTGCAGAACGCCGCGAGCTTCCTGCTGGACGGCGACCGCGTGGCGCCCGCCAATGCCGCCGCCCCGGCCGCGGCGTCGCGCCGATGAGCGAGACCCCCGCCGAGGGCCACAGCGGCGGCCTCAGGATCTCCGCCTGGGCGATCCGCAACCCGGTGCCGGTGGCGGTGCTGTTCCTCGCCCTGCTGCTGGGCGGGGTGATCGCCTACACGCGCCTGCCGGTGAAGCAGTTCCCCAACCTCACCTTCCCGCTGGTGACGGTCACCGTCACCGAGAGCGGCGCCGCGCCCGGGGAGATGGAGACCCAGATCACGCGCCCGGTGGAGGACGCCGTCGCCGGCCTGTCGAACGTCAAGAACGTGCAGTCCAGTGTCACCCAGGGCGTCTCGAGCACGAGCATCGAGTTCGAGATGGGCGAGGACCTGCAGAAGAAGACCGACGAGGTCCGCGCCAAGATCGACCAGACTCGCGCGCAGCTGCCGCGCGACATCGACGCGCCGGTGGTCACTCAGGTGGAGGTCGACGCCGCCCCGATCCTGACCTACGCGGTCTCCGCGCCGGGGATGAGCGATGCGGACCTCTCGTGGTTCGTCGACGACACCATCTCCCGCCAGCTGCAGGCCGCCAAGGGCGTGGCCCAGATCAGCCGCGTGGGCGGGGTGAACCGCGAGATCAACGTGCTCGTCGATCCCGACCGGCTCGCCGCCCGCGGGCTCACCGCCGCCCAGGTCAACAATGCGCTGCTGAACGTCCAGACCGATGCGCCGGGCGGCCGGGTCCAGGTGGGCGGACGCGAGCAGACCCTGCGCGTGGTGGGCACGGTCGACACCCTGCGGCAGCTGCGCCAGCTGATCATTCCGACCATCGCCGGCCGCTACGTGAAGCTCACCGACGTGGCCGACGTGGGCGACGGCGCCTCGGAGGTGCGCGGCTTCGCCCGGCTGAACGGCCGCCCCGTGGTCGGCTTCCAGGTGATGAAGACCCGCGAGGCCAGCGACGTCGCCGTCGACGACCACGTCAAGGCCAAGCTCGCCGAGCTCGAGAAGGCCAACCCGAACGTGAAGTTCACCCGGATCTTCGCGACGGTGGACGAGACCCGCGCCAGCTTCCGCGCCACCCAGCACGTGCTGCTGGAAGGCATGATCCTGGCCGCGCTCGTGGTGCTTTTCTTCCTGCGCGACTGGCGCGCGACGATGATCACCGCCCTGGCCATGCCGATCTCGCTGATCCCCACCTTCCTGGTGATGATGGCGCTGGGCTTCTCGCTCAACGTGGTGACCCTGCTGGCGCTCACCCTGGTCATCGGCATCCTGGTCGACGACGCCATCGTCGAGATCGAGAACATCGAGAAGCGGGTGGCCGCGGGCCTGCGCCCGTACGACGCGGCCATGCAGGGCGCCGACGCCATCGGCCTGGCGGTGGTCGCCACCACCATGGCCATCGTCGTGGTGTTCACGCCCGTCAGCTTCATGCCGGGCATCCCGGGGCAGTTCTTCCGGGAGTTCGGCCTCACCGTCTGTGTGGCGGTGCTGTTCTCGCTGCTGGTGGCGCGCCTGCTGACGCCGCTGATGGCGGCCTATCTGCTCAAGCCCACCCGCAAGGCGCATCCGCGCAAGCCGTTCGGCGGGCCCTACCGGCGCGTGCTCGAATGGGCGCTCGACCACCGCATCATCGCCTCCATCGCCGGCGGCGTGCTGTTCGTGCTGTCCTTGATGCTGGTGCCGCTGCTCCCGCAGGGATTCCAGCCCGCGGGCGATCCCGACTACCTCTACGTCAACATCCAGGGTCCCCCCGGGGCCACCGCCACCGACATGGAGACCACGGTCGAACAGGTCACCCGAGTCTTCCGGGGCCAGCCCGAGGTCACCGGCGTGTTCGCCCAGGTGGGCTCGACGGCGGGGGGCGGCTTGTTCGGCGCCAGTGGCGGTTCCGACCTGCGCTCCGGGACGGTGACGGTGCTGCTGCGCCGCGACCGCAAGGCGTCCGGCGACCAGATCCGCGCCCGGCTCCATGGCGCCCTGCAGGCGATCCCGGACGCGCGGCTCAACTTCCTCAACTTCCAGGGTGCGTCCGGCTTCCAGCAGGTTCTGACCGGAGACAATCCGCAGGCGCTGCAGCAGGCCGCGACGGAGCTCGAACGCGAGATGCGCGGCCTGAAGGAGGTGACCGACCCCAGGCCCTCCACCCCGCCGGTCACGCCCGAGTTGGTGATCCGGCCCCGGCCCGACGAGGCCGCGCGCCTCGGGGTCTCCACCGACGCCATCGCGCTCGCCGCCCGGGTGGCGACCGTGGGCGACATCGACGCCAACGTGGCCAAGCTAGACCAGGGCGAACGGCGGATCCCGATCCGCGTGCGCCTGCCCGCCGACGCGCGCGCCGACCTCGAGCGCATCCGCAGCCTGCGCGTGCCCACCGCCAGCGGCGGGATCACCACCCTCGGCTCGGTCGCCGACGTGGACTTCCAGGCGGGCCCCGCCCGGATCTCGCGGCTCAACCGCCAGCGGCAGATGACCGTCGAGGCGGAGCTTAACGGCGTGGTGCTCGGCCAGGCCAACGCCGCGGTGAAGAAGCTGCCGATCATGCAGCGCCTTCCCGACGGCGTGCGGCCGGCGGCGATCGGCGACGCCGAACAGATGCAGGAGCTGTTCGGATCCTTCGGCATGGCGATCTTCGCCGGCGTGGGGATGATCATGGGCGTGCTGGTCCTGCTGTTCCGCTCCTTCTTCAAGCCGGTGGTGATCCTCTCGGCCCTGCCGCTGGCGGTGGGCGGCGCCTTCCTCGGCCTGCTGGTGTTCCGGCTGTCGCTGTCGCTCCCTTCGCTGATCGGCTTCCTGATGCTGCTCGGCCTGGCGGCGAAGAACTCCATCCTGCTCGTCGAGTACGCCATCGAGCGCGAGCGCGCCGGCGTTCCCCAGCGCGAGGCCCTGCTGGAGGCGTGCCGCGAGCGCTCGCGGCCGATCGTCATGACGACCGTCGCCATGGCCGCCGGCATGCTGCCCACCGCGCTCGCCCTGGAGAAGGGCGCGGAGTTCCGCCAGCCCATGGCCGTGGCGGTGATCGGCGGCCTGATCACCTCCACCATGCTGTCGCTGGTGCTGGTGCCGGTGGTCTACGAGTTCGTCGACGACTTCGAGCAGTGGCTGCGGCCCAAGCTCGCCCGGCTGATCACCCCGCGCGATCCCGTAGGCCTGCCGGCGCCGGAGGACCGGCTCTAAATCTCGCCCGTGATCACGCGGGCGAAGAGGCCGGGGTCGACATTGCCGCCGGACAGCACGAGGCCGACGGTGCGGCCCTTCGCCTCCACCTTGCCGGTGAGCAGGGCCGCCAGTCCGACCGAGCCGCCGGGCTCGACGACCAGCTTCAGGGTGGAGAAGGCGTAGCGCATCGCCTCGGCCACCTCCGCGTCGGTCACCGCCACCGCGCCGGCGAGGTTGCGCTGCAGGATCGGAAAGGTGATCTCGCCGGGCGCCGGGCTCTCCAGCGCATCGCACAGCGAGCGGCCGGCGGGCTTGATGGCGACGCGCCGGCCCGCCGCCAGCGACTGCGCCAGGTCCTCGAAGCCGGCCGGCTCGACGCCCCAGAGCTCGGTGGCGGGCGAGAGCGCCTTCATGGCCAGCGAGAGGCCGGCGAGCAGGCCGCCGCCGCTGACCGGGGCCAGCGCCAGGTCGAGCGCGGCGCCCCTGGCCTGCGCCTGCCTGGCGAGCTCCAGCCCCACCGTCCCCTGGCCGGCGACGATGTGCGGGTCGTCGAAGGCGGGCACGACCGTCGAGCCGCGCTCGTCGGCGATGGCCTGGGCGATGGCCTCGCGGCTCTCCGTCAGCCGGTCGTAGCGGCGCACCTCCGCCCCATAGGCCAGCGTCGCCTCGACCTTCACCGCCGGCGCGTCGGCCGGCATGACGATGAGGGCGGGGATCTCCAGCAGCCGGGCCGCCAGCGCCACGCCCTGCGCGTGGTTGCCGGAGGAGAAGGCCACGACGCCGCGGCGGCGCTCTTCCGGCGTCAGCTGGACCAGCCGGTTGTAGGCGCCGCGGAACTTGAAGGCGCCGACCCGCTGCAGGGTCTCGGGCTTGATCAGCACGCGCGCGCCGAGCCGCGCGTTCAGCGCCGGGCTTTCGATCAACGGCGTCTCGACGGCGTGTCCGGCCAGCCGCGCCGCGGCGGCCTCGACGTCGGCGAAGGTGACGCTCGCGCGAAGGCTCACCGGGCAAACA
This sequence comes from Phenylobacterium sp., assembly GCA_028291285.1. The sequence goes on from JAQGIJ010000123.1 coordinate 7,841, forward strand.
CCATGGCGTCATCGGCGAAGGCCTTGAACTCCAGGGCGTTGCCGGAGGGGTCGAGGAAGAACAGCGTCGCCTGCTCGCCCGGCTCGCCCTTGAAGCGCACCTGAGGGGCGATGATGAAGTCGGTCCCGGCGGCCGTCAGCCGCGCGGCCAGCGCCTCCCAGGCCGGCAGGCTGAGGATCACCCCGAAGTGGCGGACCGGCACGTCCTCGCCGTCGACGGCGCTGGTCCGGCGGTGTCCGGCCTCCTCGGGCGCCAGGTGGGCCACGATCTGGTGGCCATGGAAGTCGAAATCGACCCAGTCGTCGCTGCAGCGCCCCTCCGGGCAGCCCAGCAGCCCGCCGTAGAAGGCGCGAGCCTCGGCGAGGTCCTTGACGGGGAAGGCGAGGTGGAAGCGGGGCAGGTCCATGGGCGTCTGATATCGCGGCGCGCCCGCTCCGTCTTGCCCGATAGCCGCGCCGCCGACCTGCATCGACGGCGCGGTCGGCGTCGGCCTACTTGGCGGCGTCCTTGGCCGCTCTCGCAGCGTCCTTGCTGGCGTCCTTGGCCGCGCCGGCCGCCTTCTCGGCGTGTGCGCCGGCGTCCTTGGCTGCGTCGGCGGAGGCCACGGCGGTCGGCTCGGCGGCGACGGCGTTGCCCATGGCGCTGGCCGAATTGGCGGACTGGGCGGATTGCGCGGCCGAAGCCTGGGCGGCGGCAGACTCCTGCTGCGCGGTGGTCGACGCATCGGCGGCCTTCTGGGACGCCGGCTTGCCGCAGGCGGCGAGAGCCAGGCACAGCGTGGCCACGGCCGCATAGCGTTGGATGTTCATTGTAGTCCTCCCTGAGGCGCCCGGCGGGCCGGGCGACGTGCGCCTCTAATGGCCGCCGCGGAAAGAAGTTGCCTCAAGGGCGAAGCTTCGGGAGGCCGGCCCATGGACCTTGTGACCTCTCGGGGCTTGAGGCGCAGGTCCGTCTCGTCTAAACCCGCGCCGGCGCCGGGGCAGCCCCGCGCGACAGCCGATCGCAAGCCCATCCGCCGAGCACCTGTCGAAGGGCGGCTGGGTCCCTCCGGGCGGGTCGGAGAAACGTATCCATGGCCAATGTGACGGTGATCGGCGCCCAGTGGGGCGACGAGGGCAAGGGCAAGCTGGTCGACTGGCTGTCCAACCGCGCCGACGTGGTCGTGCGCTTCCAGGGCGGGCACAACGCCGGCCACACCCTGGTGGTGGGCGACCAGACCTACAAGCTGTCGCTGCTGCCCTCGGGGGTGGTGCAGGGCAAGCTGTCGGTGATCGGCAACGGCGTCGTCGTCGATCCCTGGCACCTGCTCTCGGAGATCGAGAAGATCGGCTCCCAGGGCGTGGCGATCACGCCCGAGCTGCTGGTCCTGGCCGACAACGCCTGCCTGATCCTGCCGCTGCACCGCGATCTCGACCAGGCGCGCGAGGCCGCGGCGGTCAACAAGATCGGCACGACCGGGCGGGGCATCGGGCCCGCCTACGAGGACAAGGTGGGCCGGCGCGCGATCCGCGTCGCCGACCTCGCCGACCGCGACGCGTTGGAGGCCAAGATCGACCGGCTGCTCGCGCACCACGCGCCATTGCGCCGGGGGCTCGGCCTGCCGGAGGCCGACGGCGCGGCGCTGCTGGCCGACCTCGAGGCCATCGCGCCGAAGATCCTGCCCTACGCCCGTCCGGCCTGGCTGCTGCTCGACCAGGTGGTGAAGTCGGGCAAGCGGGTGCTGTTCGAAGGCGCGCAAGGGGCGCTGCTCGACGTCGACCACGGCACCTATCCGTACGTGACCTCGTCGAACACCGTGGCGGGGCAGGCGGCGGCCGGCTCGGGCCTGGGGCCACACGGCGCCGGCTATGTGCTGGGCATCGTCAAGGCCTACACCACCCGGGTCGGCGAGGGGCCGTTCCCGACCGAGCTCGGGGACCAGGTCGGCCAGCGGCTTGGCGAGCGCGGCCACGAGTTCGGCACGGTGACCGGCCGGGCGCGGCGGTGCGGCTGGTTCGACGCCGTGCTGGTCCGCCAGTCCGTGGCGCTGAACGGCATCAGCGGCATCGCGCTGACCAAGCTCGACGTGCTCGACGGCTTCGAGACCCTGAAGATCTGCACCGGCTACCGGCTGGGCGGCGAGACGCTGAGCTACTTCCCCGCCGGGCTCAAGGCGCAGGCCTCGCTGGAGCCGGTCTACGAGGAGATGGAGGGCTGGAGCGAGACCACCGCCGGGGCACGCGCGACCCGCGACCTGCCCGCCAACGCCATCAAGTACGTGCGCCGGATCGAGGAGCTGATCGGGGCGCCGGTGGCGCTGCTTTCGACCAGTCCGGAGCGCGACGACACCATCCTGATGCGCGATCCGTTCCAGGACTGAAAACCGCGGTTGGGCGTGGCATACTGGCGAGATGCTAGATGCCGATCCGACGATGGAGCCGCGCCCGTTCAGTATCTTTTCTGAATGGTACGTTCAGGTCACGTGGCCCAGCGGCCATACGGAAAGAGTGCAGAGCTTCAAAAGCGAAGCTCACGCACGCGGGTGGATCGCACAGGAATCCCCAGCCTGGATCGCCAAGGCCAGAGGGCCACGCAGGTGACCTGAAAAACCCGCCGCGAACGCAGGTCCATCAAGCGGTTCTTTACGCTGTGCGCGCTAGGCTCCGGCCTCCTCTCGGAGACCGCCGTGTTCAACCCGTTCGCGAAGCCGTCCCAGCGCGTGGCCCCGATGGTGCGCCGGGTGCTGATCGTCGATCCGCAGCCGGTCAGCGCGCGGGCGCTCGGCGAGCTCGTCAGCCGCGCCTGCGCGCCGGACATCTGGACCGCGCCCACGACGGCCAAGGCGATGAAGCTGGCGGCCAAGGTCGACCCGCAGCTGATCTTCTGCGAGCTC
>JAQGIJ010000129.1 GCA_028291285.1 Phenylobacterium sp.
GCCGCCGGCACCAAGTGGAACTTCCTGAACTTCCGGCCGGGCCTGGTGGGCGGCCACTGCATCGGGGTCGATCCCTACTACCTGACCCACAAGGCCGAGGCGCTCGGCTACCATCCCGAGGTGATCCTCGCCGGGCGGCGCATCAACGACGGCATGGGCGCCTACATCGCCCGCGAGCTGATCAAGGAGATGATCCGTCGCGGCCAGGCGGTGAACGGCGCGCGCATCCTGGTGATGGGGCTGGCCTTCAAGGAGAACTGCCCGGACCTGCGCAACACCCGCGTGATCGACATCATCCGGGAGCTTTCCGACTACGCCGCCCGGGTCGAGGTCTGGGACCCCTGGATCGCGCCGGCCGACGCCCGCCACGAATACGGCCTGCAGCTGATCGCGGCGCCGGAGCCGGGAGCCTATGACGCCGTCGTGCTGGCCGTGGCGCACCGGGAGTTCGTCACCCTGGGCCCGGCGCAGATTCGCGCCCTCGGTAAGCCGGGCGCGGTGCTGGTGGACGTGAAGGCCGTGCTGCCGAAGGCCGACGCCGACCTTCGCCTCTAGCGCATCAGGTAGAGGGCGAGCGCGGCGACACCGGCCCAGAAGACGCCGCCGCCGACCAGCAGGATGACCATGCCGCGCTGGACGCCGGTCTTGTCGGGCGTGGAGGGCGCTTCGGGACCGGGCGCGAGCTGCACCAGGCGCGAGGCGTGCGGCGGCGCGCTGGCCTCGGCGGCGCTGAACTCCCTGGCGGTGGCGGCCTTGCTGGTTTCGTGCATCGGCAAATCCTGGCCGCGACGGACACGGGCCGCCAGCAGGCGTATCCGCGCCCACCCTGCGACCTGACGCCGCAGTCAGCGCTCTCCGTAATAGTCCAGGTACCAGTCCACGAACCGGCCGACGCCCACCTCGACGGGGGTCTTCGGCTCATAGCCGAGCGCCTTGCGGGTCTCCTCCACGTCGGCCTCGGTGCGGGCCACGTCGCCCGGCTGCATGGGCATCAGGTTGAGCTCGGCCTTGCGGCCCAGCTTGGCTTCCAGCACCGCGATGTAGCGCATCAGCTCCACCCGGCTGGAGTTCCCCAGGTTCAGCACCCGCCAGGGGGCGACCCCACTGGTGGCTGGATCGGGCTTCAACGGATCCCAGGCGGGATCGACCGCCGCCGGCCGGTCCACCGCGGCCACCAGGCCGTCGACGATGTCGTCCACATAGGTGAAGTCGCGCTGCATCCTGCCGTGGCCGTAGACATCGATCGGCCGGCCCTTGAGGATCGCCTCGGTGAACTTGAAGAGCGCCATGTCCGGCCGGCCCCACGGCCCGTAGACGGTGAAGAAGCGCAGCCCCGTGGCCGGCACGCCGAACAGGTGGGCGTAGGAGTGCGCCATGGATTCGTTGGCGAGCTTGGTGGCGGCGTAGAGGGTGATCGGGTGGTTGGCTCCGTCGTGGACGTCGAACGGCAGCTTGCCGTTGGCGCCGTAGACCGAGCTCGTGGAGGCGTAGACCAGGTGGCGCGGCCGCACGGCGCGGCAGCCCTCCAGAATGCTGAGGAAGCCCACCAGGTTGGAGTCCACATAGGCTTCCGGCCGTTCCAGGCTGTAGCGGACGCCGGCCTGGGCGGCGAGGTTGACCACCTCTGTGGGCCGGGCCTCGGCGAAGAGGGCGGCCATGCCCGCGCGGTCGGCGAGGTCGAGCCGGGCGTGCCGGTAGCCCGGATGCTTCTCCAGCTCCGCCAGCCGCGCGGCCTTGAGACTGGGGTCGTAGTAGGCGTTCAGCGAGTCCACGCCCACCACCTCGTCGCCGCGCTCGAGCAGCCTGCGGCTCAGGTGGAAGCCGATGAATCCTGCCGAACCCGTCACCATGATTGGCATTCGTCGCAGCTCCGCCTCCAGGCGCTAGTGACGCCGCGCGCGCGTTGAGGTACGCGACGAAGGACGCTCGGTCGAGCGTAAGTGAACGAAATCCGCTGATCCATTGGCGCCCTGGCGCGTTCCCGTACGGCGTAGCCTGTGGGTCTGGCTCGCGGTATGCAGAGGCGCTGTCTGCATTTATTAGGTGTTCGATTTTGAGCGCGCGGCGGCCGGCGGGTCTCCGCCATCATCCGGGGCCAGGAGTATTTTTGGATGTCGCAACGCACCGTCCCGGGACTTGAGCCCGCGCCGACGAAAAATCGCAAACTCATTCAATGGGTTCGGGAGATCGCTGAGCTGACGGGACCGGAGCGGGTGATCTGGTGCGATGGGTCCGAGGCGGAGTGGAACAGGCTGACGGGGGAACTGGTCGGGTCCGGCACGCTGAAGCGACTCAATCCCGCCAAGCGCCCCAATTCCTTCTACGCGGCCTCCGATCCCCGCGACGTGGCCCGGGTCGAGAGCCGCACCTTCATCTGCTCGAAGGACGCCGAGGACGCCGGTCCGACCAACAACTGGCAGGATCCGGCCGAGATGCGGGCCACCCTGAATGGCCTGTTCAAGGACGCGATGAACGGCCGCACCATGTATGTGGTGCCCTTCTGCATGGGCCCGCTCGGCTCGAAGATCAGCGCGATCGGGGTGGAGATCACCGATTCCGCCTACGTCGCAGTGTCCATGCGGATCATGACTCGGATGGGCCAGGACGCGCTCGACCAACTCGGTGAGGACGGCTTCTTCGTGCCGGCCGTACACACCGTGGGCATGCCGCTCGCCGCCGGCCAGACCGACGTCGCCTGGCCCTGCAACGAGACCAAATACATCGTCCACTTCCCCGAGACGCGGGAGATCTGGTCCTACGGCTCCGGCTACGGCGGCAACGCCCTGCTCGGCAAGAAGTGCTTCGCCCTGCGCATCGCCTCGGTCATGGCCCGCGACGAGGGCTGGTTCGCCGAGCACATGCTGATCCTCAAGCTGACCTCGCCGGAGGGCCGGCCGCACTACATCGCCGCCGCCTTCCCGAGCGCCTGCGGCAAGACCAACATGGCCATGCTGCAGCCGACGCTGGCGGGCTGGAAGGCCGAGACCATCGGCGACGACATCTGCTGGATGCGGTTCGGCGACGACGGCCGCCTCTACGCCGTCAATCCCGAGGCGGGCTTCTTCGGCGTCGCCCCCGGCACGGGCGTGGAGACCAACAAGAACGCCATCGACGCCCTGCACGCCAACTGCATCTTCACCAACGTGGCCCTGACCGACGACGGCGACGTGTGGTGGGAAGGCCTGACCCTCGACGCCCCCGCGCACCTGACCGACTGGCGCGGCCACGACTGGACGCCGGCGAGCCCGGAGCCCGCGGCGCACCCGAACGCCCGCTTCACCGTGCCGGCCAACCAGTGCCCGGTGGCCGCCGCCGAGTGGGAGGACCCCGCCGGC
>JAQGIJ010000134.1 GCA_028291285.1 Phenylobacterium sp.
GCCTGATCCAGCTGATCCTGCCGCGGGCGAAGATCATCGATGCGCGGCGCCATCCGCTGGGCGCCTGCTTCTCGGCCTTCAAGCAGCACTTCGCCCGCGGCCAGCACTTCTCCTACGGGCTGGAGGACCTCGGCCGCTACTACGCCGACTACGTGCAGCTGATGGACCACTTCGATCAGGTCCTGCCCGGGCGCGTCCACCGGGTGTTCTACGAGCGCATGGTCGAGGACACCGAGGCCGAGACGCGCGGGCTGATCGAGGCCTGCGGACTACCCTTCGAGGAGCCCTGCCTGCGCTTCTACGAGACCGAGCGGGCGGTGCGCACGGCCAGCTCCGAACAGGTCCGGCGACCGATTTTCCGCGACGGGCTCGACCAATGGCGGCGCTTCGAGCCCTGGCTCGATCCGCTGAAGGTAGCGCTGGGGCCGGCGCTCGCCGGCTACCGCGCAGCGCCAGGCAACGACCCGGCGGCGGAATAGACCAAGAAAGAGGGGATAGATCTTGCAGTTGGAACTCGAAGCTCCGCCGCGCGGCGACGGCCGCCGACGCACGCTGGCGTGCGCGCTCCTTGCGGGGACCATGATGAGCCCGCCGGCGCTGGCGCTGGCCCAGACCGCCGGGAGCAGCAGCGCCCCGACCATCGCCGAAGTGATCGTCACCGCCCAGAAGCGGTCCGAGAACATCCAGGACGTGCCGGCCAGCATCCAGGCGCTGGGCGCGGCCACGCTCGAGCGGCTGAACGTCAACCAGTTCCAGGACTATGTGAAGTACACCCCCTCGGTCACCTTCCAGAGCCTCGCGCCCAGCCAGACCTCGATCTACATGCGCGGCGTCTCGAGCGGCGACAACGCCAACCACTCCGGCCCGCTGCCCAGCGTCGGCAGCTATCTGGACGAGCAGCCGATCACCACCATCGGCGGGGTCCTCGACATCCACGCCTACGACCTGGCGCGGATCGAGGTGCTGCCGGGCCCGCAGGGCACCCTCTATGGCGCGAGCTCCGAGGCCGGCACGCTGCGCATCATCACCAACAAGCCGAGCACCGCGGGCTTCAGCGCGGGCTACGACCTGCAGGGTGTGTGGATCGACCACGGCTCTGCCGGCTATGTGGCCGAGGGCTTCGTCAACCAGCCGATATCGGACAAGATGGCCGTGCGCCTGGTGGCCTGGGACGAGCACGATCCGGGCTTCATCGACAACGTCGCGGCGACGCGGACCTTCCCGACCTCGGGCGCGACGATCAACAACGCCAATGTCGCCAAGAAGAACTTCAACGCCGTGGACACCTACGGCGGGCGCGCCGCGCTGAAGGTGGACCTGGACGAGGACTGGACGATCACGCCCTCGATCATCGCCCAGGACCAGAAGTACAAGGGCGTGTTCGGCTACGAGCCCAGCGTCGGGCGCCTCCAGGTGGAGCGCTTCCAGCCCGACCGCTACCACGACCGCTGGATGCAGGCGGCGCTGACGGTCAACGGCAAGATCGGCAACTACGACCTCGTCTATTCGGGCGGCTACTTCAAGCGCAGGGTCGACCAGCTCAGCGACTACACCGACTACTCGATCTTCTATGACGCCGCCTACGGCTCCGGCGCGAACTGGCAGGACGCCAACGGCCTGCCGCTGTCCGATCCGCGCCAGTCGATCGACGCCCACGACAGGTTCAGCAAGGAGAGCCATGAGCTGCGGATCGTCTCGCCCGCCGGCGACCGGCTGCGGTTCATCGCCGGCGGCTTCTACGAGCGGCAGACGCACTGGATCATCCAGAACTACAAGATCGCGGGCTTCAGCCCGACGCTGTCGCCGCCGGGCTATCCGGGCACGATCTGGCTGACCGACCAGCAACGGGTCGACCGCGACGAGGCGCTGTTCGGCGAGGTGAGCTTCGACGTCACCAAGCAGCTGACCCTGACCGGCGGCATCCGCGGCTACAAATACCACAACTCGCTGGAGGGCTTTTACGGCTTCGGCCAAGGCTACAACGAGCTGACCGGCTTCTCCTCGGGCCAGGGCGCGAACAGCGTCAACTGCCTGTTCACCACCGCCTACCACAACCTGCCGTGCGTGAACCTGAACAAGCTGGTCACCGGCTCGGGCAAGACCTACCGGGCGAACGCCACCTACAAGTTCGACCGCGACCACCTAGTCTACGCCACCTTCTCCACCGGCTACAGGCCGGGCGGGGTGAACCGCAACGGCCAGCTCGGCCCCTATGGCGCCGACAAGCTGAAGAACTACGAGGTGGGGATGAAGACCGCCTGGCTCGACCACCGGCTGATCGTCAACGCCTCGGCCTATTACGAGAAGTGGAACCGCTTCCAGTTCTCGTTCCTGGGGCTGAACAGCCTGACGGTCGTGCAGAACGCGCCGGAGGCCACGATCAAGGGGGTCGAGGCCTCGATCGACTGGCTGGCGACCGCGCAGCTCACCCTCTCCGGCGGCCTCGCCTACAACGACGCCCGGCTGGCGAGGAACTTCTGCGGCGCCGATCCGGTGACCGGCGACATCATCCCCACCTGCGCCACCGCCGACGCCATCGCGCCGGCCAAGGCCAGGCTCCCGTACACGCCGCCGTTCAAGGGCAACCTGACCGCACGCTACACCTTCGGCTTCATGGACTGGGACGCGCACCTGCAGGGCTCGGTCGTCTACCAGAGCCGCACCCAGGTGGGCCTGCGAACCTCCGACGTGGGCTTCCTGGGCTCGATGCCGGGCTACGCCACGGCGGACTTCTCGGTGGGGGCGGAGAAGGACCGGCTCTCGGTCGAGCTCTACATCAAGAACGCCTTCGACTCGCACGGCCAGATCAACCGCTACACCCCCTGCACGGTCAGCGTCTGCGCCGCCGACGTGCCGGGCATCCCCAAGGCGGTCTATGTGGTGCCGGTCCAGCCGATGACCGTGGGCATGCGCTTCGGCCAGAAGTTCTAGCGGCGGCCGAGGTCCTTGAGGATCTCGCGGGCGGCGTTGTGGCCGGGCGCTCCGGTCACGCCGCCGCCCGGATGGGTTCCGGCGCCGCACTGGTAGAGCCCCTTCAGCGGCGTGCGGTAGTCGCCGTGCCCCAGCACCGGCCGGGCGCTGAACAGCTGGTCGAGCGCGAGCGCGCCGTGGAAGATGTCGCCGCCCACCAGGCTGAAGGTGCGCTCCAGGACGAGCGGCGACAGAACCTGCCGGCCGAGCACCGAGGCCGCGAAGCCCGGCGCATAGCGCTCGACCGTCGCGATCATCAGGTCGGCCACCGCCTCGCGGCAGTCGTCCCAGGAGCGGCCGTCCGGCAGCACCGGCGCGACGTGCTGGCAGAACAGGCTCGCCACGTGCCGGCCCGCCGGCGCCAGGCTGTCGTCGAGGGTCGACGGGATCAGCATCTCGATGATCGGCTCGCGCGACCAGCCGAAGGCGCGCGCATCCGCATAGGCCCGCTCCATGTAGGCCAGGCTGGGGGCGATGATGATCCCGCCGGTCAGGTGGTCGCCCGGCTCCGGCAGGCAGCTGAAGCGGGGCAGCTCGGCCAGGGCGAGGTTCATCCGGAAGGTCCCGGAGCCCGAGCGGTAGCGGGCGATCCGCTCGCGGAAGTCGGCCGGCAGCAGGGCCGGGTCCACCAGCCGCTCGAACAGCAGCTTGGGATGCAGGTTGGAGACCACCAGGTCCGCCGCGATCCGCTCGCCGGCCTCGGTGACCACGCCCCGCGCGCGGCCGCCGGCGGCCAGCACCTCGGCCACAGCGCTCTGCGTGCGGATCTCCACCCCGGCTTCGCGGCAGGCGCTCGCCATCGCCTGGGTGATCGCACCCATGCCTCCCACCGCGTGGCCCCAGGCGCCGCGCTTGCCGTTCACCTCGCCGAAGACGTGGTGCAGCAGGACGTAGGCCGAGCCCGGCGCATAGGGGCTGGCATAGTTGCCGACCACGCCGTCGAAGCCGAAGGCGGCCTTGATGGGGTCGCTCTCGAACCAGCCGTCCAGCCAGTCGCCGGCCGACTGGGCGAAGAGCGCCAGCAGGTCCCGCCTGGCCGTCGTGTCGAGCTTCGCGAGCTCGCGCGCCAGGCCCGCGCCGCGGACCAGCTGGCCCAGCGCCTCCATCCCGCCGCCCTCGGTGACGTTCGGCGGAGTCTTGAGCAGCAAGCCGCGCAGCACCTCGGCGATCCGCTCGAGCCGCTGCCCATAGGCGTCGAGCCGCTCGGCGTCGCGGGCCGAGAACCGGGCCACCTGCGCCTTCGTCCGGCCCTCGCCGACGATCAGATAGTCGCTGTCGCCGAGCGGCAGGAAGTTGGCCACCTTGCGCTCGCGGATCTCCAGCCCGTGGCGGGCGAGATCCATGTCACCGATCACCTTGGGGTTCAGCAGCGAGACCGTGTAGCTGGCCACGGAATTGCGGAAGCCCGGGTGGAATTCCTCGGTGACCGCGGCCCCGCCGACCACGCCGCGGCGCTCCAGCACGCTCACCGACACGCCGGCGCGGGCCAGGTAGAAGGCGCAGACCAGGCCGTTGTGGCCGCCGCCCACGACCACCGCCTTTGTTTCCCGTCGAGACCACACCGCACCAGCCATCGGGGGAAACTCGGCTGTCCGCGGCGTGCGCGCAACCGGGTGCGGCCCTTGGCGCCATAACGGCGCAACCCCTGGATGAACCGCCTGCGCCGCGCTAACCCTGGGCCATGCTCTTCATCCTGCCCGTCTGGGTGACACTGGCGGTCTCGCTGGTCGTGATCGGCTTTGCACTGGCGCGGGGCCGCCGGACCGAGCGGCTGGTGGCGGCGCTCACCCTGGCCGACCTGATCTGGGGACGGCTGCACCCTCACGTCTACGGCGCCCATCCGGGGCGGGAGCTCGCCCACGACGCGGCCCAGACGGCCATCCTGACGCTGATCGCCCTGCGCTCGGACCGCTACTGGACGCTCGCGGCGGCCTCGATCTGCCTGGTGAGCGCCGGCACCGACGTCGCCCAGATGATCTCGCCGGTGAACAGCTGGGCCGTCGGCACGGCCCAGCTGACCTGGTACTACGCCTATCTCGCCGCCATCGCCGTGGGCGCCTGGCGCGCCCGGGCGTCGGGCGAGCGCCGGGCTGGCGGCGTTCAGGCCGCCTGATCAGGCCGCCCGATCAACCCGGGCGGCCCTGGGCCGCCTGGCGGGCGGCGTCCACCACCGTGTCCAGGCTCTGCAGGCCGGCCAGCAGCATGCCGAAGGCCAGCGCCAGCACGGCCGCGCCGGCGACGATGACGACGAGGCGCGCCATGGGCCCGAGCTCGGAGAGGGGCGGCAGCACCGCCACCGTCACCACCGCGGCGCTCGGCGGCTGAGCGGCCGGGGCCACGCCGGCGGCGGGCGGCGCCGGCTCGGCGCCCATGATCAGACGGGCTGCGGCCCGTCGGCTGCTCACGCCCAGCTTCGCGCGGGCGCGGTTGCAATAGGTGTCCACCGAGGCCTTGGAGATGCCGAGCTCGAGGGCGATCTCCTTGGACGAGCGCTGCTGGGCCACCAGCCGCAGGCATTCGCGCTCCTGCGGGGTGAGCGCGCTCAGCTTCAGGTTCCGCGCATCAACGGCGTGCAACATGGTTTTTCGAGCCCGAACCTTGGCGCCCGGCCCGGCCCACGGGCCAAAACGAACGCAGCGTCATGAATGCCACAACTCCGGCATGCCACGGAAGGGCGACGTCGCGCCCGCGGCGCGAGCCCGTCGCGGACCGGCGCCGCCGTCCCGATTTGATGACGACATACCCGATGAGGACAGACGCCTGGTCCGGCTTAACTTAGGTGAAGGCGGGGATGGTGGAGGGCGCCATGGAAGGCGAGGGCTGGCCGCAAGGTTCGAGGGGCGAGCTGGTGGCGCGCGCCCTGCAGGTGCGCGCGGAAGTGGAGGCGTTCAACGCGCGCTGGTCGCCGCTGCCGCGGGGCGACCAGGCGCCGGCGTTCGCCTGGGAGCAGCTCGAGCGGCAGCTCGTCGACATGGCGCCTACCGATCTGCAGGCCGAGCTGGTGCGCCGCCTGGTGGCGCGGGTGAAGACCTTCGCGCGGCTGAAACCGGCGGAGATGGTGCTGCGCGAGATCCTCACCGTGGCGGCCCTGGTGCTCGACGAGACCGGCGAGACCCCCGCCTGAGAGGACAGCCCATCTAGACTCCAATGTGAATCGGTCCTGAGCTTGGCGCGTGACACTGACGGCCGTGCCGCATTACGCTCGCGACATGGAATCGCCCAAGCAGACCTCGGACGCGAGAGCCGCCGACGATCTGGATCGAGCGCTCGGCAACGCGATCCGTCTGCGTCGGAGATCGCTGGGCCTGACGCAGGAGCAACTGGCGAACGCCTGCGGCATCTCCTTCCAGCAGGTCCAGAAATACGAGAACGGCGCCAACCGCGTCTCCTTCTCCCGGCTGGTGCAGATCGCGCGCGCCCTGGAGTGCCGGGTGACCGATCTGACGAGTGCGCTCGACCAGCCGCAGATCGCGCCTGCGGACTTCGAGTTCCTCAAGCTGATGACGCTTCCCGGCGCCGTCGACCTGCTGAAGCGCTATGAGGCCCTGGCGCCGGATTCCCGCCGCCTGCTGGTGGACCTGCTGAGCAGCATCGCCGCCCGCGCCTCCGCGGCTGGCCCACCGCTCGGCGCTTGACCTCGCGGCGCCTTCCGCCGCCATTGCATTGGACTTATTGCAGGCATGCACGGGACCCAAGTTCCCGGCGCGGGCGCCTTGACGCGGTCCGCGAGCGAAGCGGGAGGCCAGGCCTTGGATTTCGACTGGACCGATCAGCACCGCGCCTTCCGGCGCAGGCTGCGCGACGTGCTGGAGCGCGAGCTGCCGGCGGACTGGCCGGCGGTCTCCGGCTACGACAACGGCGGCGACGTCACCGTGGCCTTCTCCCGCAAGTTCTGCCCGATCCTGGCCGAGGAGGGGCTGCTGATCCCGCACTGGCCGAAGGCGGAGGGCGGCGAGGGGCTGGACGCCTTCCACCACTGGATCCTCGGCGAGGAGATGTGGAGCAACGGCGAGCCGCGCGCCTACCAATACATGAGCGTCAACTGGGTGGGCCCAGCGATCCTGCGTTTCGGGACCGAGGAGCAGAAGGCCTATCACATCCCGCGCATCTGCGGCGGGACCATCTCCTACTGCCAGGGCTTCTCCGAGCCCGAGGCCGGCTCCGACCTCGCCTCGCTGCGGACCCGCGCCATCGAGACCGACACCGGCTTCGTCATCAACGGCCAGAAGATCTGGACCTCGGCCGCCTCCTTCGCCGACTTCTGCTTCCTGCTGGCCCGCACGGGGCCGGAGCCCAAGGCGCCGATCTCCGTCTTCCTGGTGCCGATGGACACGCCCGGGATCGACGTGCGCCGGATCCCCAGCCTGCAGGGCCACCGCGCCCTGCACGAGGTGTTCTTCGACAACGTCGAGGTCCCCGCGAGCGCCGTGGTGGGCAAGCTCTACGACGGCTGGAACGTCACCCGCGCGGTGCTGGCCAACGAGCGCATCGGCATCCCGCGCTACGCGCTGACCTGGCGCGGGCTGAACCGCGCGCTGGAGCACATGCGCCACGACGGGCGGCTGAAGCGTGAGCCGATGCGCGTCCGCGCGGCCCGCGCCGAGTCGGCGCTGCGCACTGCCCGCCTGATGGCGTTGCAGGTCATCGATCGGCGGGTGAAGGGGTTCGAGGCCGACGCCGGAACAAGCGCGGCGCGCTATGCCGCTGTCTCGGCGGAGCGGATCGTCTGCGAGTTCCTCGCCGACTGCTGCCCGGACCTGCTGTACGCCGAGGTCGATCCGGTGATCGCCGCAGCCTACAAGCGCGCCACCGCCATCGGCATCGCCGCGGGGGCCGCGGAGATCCAGCTCAACCTCATCTCGCAAAACCTGCTGCAGCTGCCGAGGGGACCTCGCTGACATGGACCTCCTGTTCAACGACGACCAGCAGGCGATCGCCGACGCCGTCGTCCAGCTGATCGAACGCCACGGCTACGCGCGCCCGGCGGAGGCCGGCTATCTGCTGCAGGACGCCGGGCTGGAGGCCGCCGTCCGCTCCAGCGGGTTCCTCGACGTGGCCCGCAACGAGGGCTACGGCGTGCTCGAAGCCCTGCTGGTGGTGGAGGCGCTGGCCCGTTCGCCGGTGGCGCTGGAAACCGGCGCCTCGGCCGTGGTCGCGCCGGGTCTGGGCCTGCCCGACGACCTGCCCGGGCCGATCGCCCTGATCGACGCCGCCAACCCGGGACCCGTGCGCTTCCTCTCCGCCGAGGGCTCGGCCCTGATCCTGACGGACGGTGGGGTGCGGCTGGCGCGCGGCGCGGACCTGGCGGTGACGCCGGTGAGCTCGTCCTTCGCCTATCCGATGGGCCGCGCCGGCGTGGACGTCGCCAAGGCCGGCGAGACGGTCGACGCCGACCCGCAGGAGATGAAGCGGCTGTGGCGCCTGGCGCTCGGCACCGAGGCGGTCGGCCTGATGCGGACGGCCCTCGACCTGGTGATCGAGCACGTGAAGACCCGCAAGCAGTTCGGCCAGCCGCTGGGCGTCTTCCAGACCATCCAGCACCGGCTCTCCGAATGCGAGGTGCTGGTCCGCGGCGGGCGGCTAATCCTGCAGGAAGCGGCCTATTTCGGCACGGCGGAGGCCGCCGCCTTCGCCGCGCTGCAGAACCAGGAAGCGATCGCGCGGCTGATCTACGAGACCCACCAGTTCCACGGCGCCACCGGCCTGACCCTGGAATACCCGCTGCACTACTGGACCTATCGGCTGCGCGTGCTGCAGGGCGAGCTCGGCGGGGTCACCGCCGACGCGCTCGACGCCTCGGAGATGGCGTGGCTGACCAATGCGCCGATCGAAGAGCGTTTCCGCGGCCAGGACAACTGAGCGTGCGCCTCGTCGCCGAGGGCCTCAAGTTTCCCGAGGGCCCGGTGCCGCTCGCCGACGGTTCGGTCCTGTTCGTCGAGCTGGCGCGCGGCACGCTCTCGCGGGCCTGGGGCGAGGGCAAGGTGGAGGTGGTGGCCGACCTCGGCGGCTCGCCGAACGGAGCGGCGCTCGGGCCCGACGGACGGGTCTATGTCTGCAACAACGGCGGCGTGAAGTTCGTCGAGCAGAACGGCAAGCTCCGGCCCGCGGGCAACCTCCCCGATCCCGCGTGGATCGAGGCGGTGGACCTATCCACCGGCAAGTCCGAGCGTCTGTACGACCGCTGCGGCGAGACCACGCTTCGCCACTGCAACGACCTGGTGTTCGACGCCCACGGCGGCTTCTATTTCACCGACTCCGGCAAGACGACCTCGTCCATGAACGAGCGCGGCGCGGTCTATTACGCCCGGCCCGACGGCTCCCAGATCACGCGGGTGGCCTTCCCGCTCACCAGCCCCAACGGCGTCGGCCTCTCGCCGGACGGGACGACCCTCTACGTCTCGGAGACGCCGACCGCGCGGCTCTGGGCCTGGGACGTGCTCGCGCCCGGCAAGCTGCGCAAGCTGAAGCAGAACGACATCCCGCACGGCGGCCGCTTCGTGATCGGCTCGGCCAACTTCCAGCGGTTCGACAGCCTGGCCATCTCGGCCTCGGGCAAGGTGCTGGTGGGGACGCTGACCAACGGCGGGATCAGCGAGATCTGGCCCGACGGCGCCTGCATGCGCCATCACCCCCTGCCCGACGGCCACGTCACCAACATCGCTTTCGGCGCCGAGGATCTGCGCACCGCCTTCATCACCCTCGCTGGGACCGGCAAGCTGGTGGCCCTCGACTGGCACGAGCCGGGCCTTCGGGTGAACTACTCCAGCGTCTGAGCGCGCGGAGGCGCAGCGCTTCCTCGTCAGGCGGCCGCCGAGGTGGTGGCGCTGTCGGTGTTCGCAGCCGCGGCCGTGGTCGGGCTGCCCGAGCCGTCGTGCGCCTTGCGGAAGGCATCGATGGCGGCGGTCAGCTCCGCCCCGCTCAGCGTGCCGTCGCCGTTGGTGTCGAGCTTGCCGATGGCGGCGGTGAGGTCCTGGCTGGAGACGCTGGCGCCCTTCGCCGTCAGCTGGGCGCTGATCTCATCGGCGCTGAGGCCCCCGTCGCCATTGGTGTCCGCCTTGCCGAGCAGCTTCGAGGCGAGGTCCGTGCTGGAGGCGGCCTGCTGGCTATGGTGATGGTGGCCGTGCGCCTTGCGCAGGGTGTCGAGGCCGGCGGTGAGCTCGCTGGCGCTCAGCTTGCCGTCGCCGTTGGAGTCGAGCTTGCCGATGGCCGAGGTCACGGCGTCCGAGCCGGGGGCGGCGCCGCCGTTCTGGGCGAGCACCGAGGTGATCTCGTCGGCGCTCAGCGCGCCATCGCCGTTCGTGTCCGCCTGGCCGATCAGGGCGCTGGCGAGGTCGCCGGCCGAGGGCGGTTGCGCCGGCTGCTGCTGCTGCAGCGAGAGCAGGCTCGCGAGCGTCGCCGAGGCGAACTGCTGGCCCGGACCCTGCGCCGGCGTGAGCGACGCCGGCGCGGCGGGCGCTGCCGCGTCATCGGCGCCGAGCGGCGAAGTTTGCCCGGTAGATTTGGTCTGCTGCTGGAGCAGCATCCCCAGCAGCCGCTGGGTCTGGCCTGCTCCTAAAAGGCTTGAATTTCCAATCGCCTGCATCGGAACCTCGCACGTGCTCGCGGCCTCGCCCCGGCGTGGGTCGAAAGGCCGCCCGCGGAGGCCGTTGCAAGCCTGGGCCCACGCGCACAAGGGCGCCGGTCAGTCCGCCGGCGGCTCCAGGTGACGCCGCAGGAGCTCGCGGTTGGCGTGCACGTGCTCGCGCATCAGCGCCTCGGCGCGGGCCCCTTCGCGCCGCAGGATCGCCTCGACGATGTGGCCGTGCTCGTGATGCGAGCGCAGCCGCTGGGCGCGGGTATGCACCGTCTGAAAGAAGTCGCTCTCCGGCCTCAGCCGGCTGTCGAACATCTGCGGGAAGAAGCGGACCTGGCGCATGATCGGCGCGAGGTGGCGGTTCTCGGAGGCCTCCAGCAGGGCGAAGTGGAACTCGCTGTTCAGAGCCCGCCAGGCGGCCTGCTCGGCCGGGCCCCAGCTGGCCTCGGCGAAGATCGCATCCCCGCGCGCGAGGACGCCGGCGAAGCGGGCCTGCTCGGCCGCGTCGAGCCCGCGCTCGGCCACCAGGCGGCAGGCCATGCCCTCCAGCGTCCCGCGCACGTCATAGGCGTCGAGCACGTCGCGCAGGTCGACGTTGCGCACCACATAGCCGCGGTTGGGGTAGTATTCGAGCAGCTTCTCGTTCGCCAGCACCCTCAGCGCATCGCGGATCGGCGTGCGCGAGACCTCCAGGTCGGCCGCGGTCGTGACCTCGTGCAGGTGCGCGCCCGGCGCATAATGTCCGCCGAGGATGCGGTCGCGGATTTCGGCGATCACCTTTTCGGTGACGGTGGGCATCCGGACGCGACTCCCTTTGCTCTGGACAGCGGCCTTCGGATTGTATGCAATCTGAACGGCTCGGCTCAAAGATAGCAGCGCGGCGGGAGGTCGGCGATGGGGTACGACGTGGTGGTCATCGGCTGCGGCGTGGCGGGGCTGTCCGCCGCGGTCACGGCGGCCGAGGGCGGCGCGAAGGTGGCGCTGCTGGAGCGCGCGCCCAAGTCGGAGCGCGGCGGCAACTCGCGCTACACCGAAGCCTGGATGCGGATGAAGAGCGTCGACGAGGTGGCCGACGACCTGGTCGAGCTCTACCTGGCGCGCGGCCACATGGCGATCGGGCCGGAGATGCTGCGCGAAGTGGCCCGGGACTACGACAACTGGCCGCAGAACGTGAAGGCCTACCCGTTCAACGATCCCGACCTGGTGGCGTCCTTCGCCGAGGCGGCGCCGCCCACCATGCGCTGGCTCGAGGGCCACGGGATCAAGTTCACCTTCCACTCGCCCATGCTGCTGCAGAAGGGCGCCGAGCGGATGGGGCCCAGCGGCGGCGGCGTCGCCATCGTCGAGGCCCTGGCAGCTTCGGCCGAAACCCTCGGCGTCGACATGCTCTACGAGACCACCGGACGCTCGCTGCTGCTGGACGACGCCGGCGACATCCGCGGCCTGCGCTGCTGGTCCAGGGCGCGCGGCAACTTCGCGCTGGAGGCGACGAACGTGGTCGCGGCCTCCGGCGGCTACCAGGGCAACCTGGAGATGATGACCCGCTACGTGGGCGCGAACGCCCATCTCACCCGCCCCGTGTCGCCGGGCGGGGTCTACAACAAGGGCGAGGGCCTGGAGATGATGCTGGCGGTGGGCGCGGCGCCGGCGGGCCAGTACGACATGTTCCACGGCGAGCCCGTCGACCCCCGCTCGCCGCGACACGAGGCGCTGGTGGCGGTGATCAACTACGGCGTCCTGGTCAACGTCCACGGCAAGCGCTTCATCGACGAAGGCGCCAACAAGTATGAGCTGATCTACGACGAGGTCTCCTGGTCGACCATGCGCCAGAAGCTCGGGACCTCTTACCTGATCTTCGATTCCCGGATGTGGGACATCCCCAACATCCGCACCCGGATCAAGACCGACGAGCCGCCGATCCGCGCCGCCTCCGTCGCCGAACTGGCCGGCAAGCTCGGCGTGCCGGAGAAGGCGCTCACCCAGACCCTGCACGACTACAACGCCGCCACCCGGCCCGGGACCTACGACACCACCCGGCTGGACGACCTCTCGACCGAAGGGCTCGCGCTGCCGAAGTCGAACTGGGCCACGCCGATCGACGAGACCGACCTCCACGCCTATCCGGTGATGTGCGCGAACACCTTCACCTGCGGCGGCGTCAAGGTGACCCGCAACGCCGAGGTGGTGAACCGCGACGGCGCGCCGATCCCGGGCCTGTACGCCGCGGGCGAGACGGTGGGCCTGTTCTACAACCTCTACGTCGG
>JAQGIJ010000169.1 GCA_028291285.1 Phenylobacterium sp.
CGCTGCTGAAGATCATGGAAGGCACCGTCGCCTCCGTGCCGCCGCAGGGCGGGCGCAAGCATCCGCAGCAGGAGTTCCTGCAGGTCGACACCACCAACATCCTGTTCATCTGCGGCGGCGCCTTCTCGGGCCTCGAGAAGATCATCTCGGCGCGCGGGCAGGGGACTTCGATCGGCTTCGGCGCCAAGGTCACCGATCCGGACGAGCGCCGCACCGGCGAGATCTTCCGCCAGGTGGAGCCCGACGACCTGCTGCGCTTCGGCCTGATCCCGGAGTTCATCGGTCGTCTGCCGGTGATCGCCACCCTCGACGACCTGGACGAGAAGGCGCTGGTCAAGATCCTCACCGAGCCGAAGAACGCCTTCGTCAAGCAGTACGTCCGCCTCTTCGACATGGAGAACGTGGGCCTGACCTTCACCGAGGACGCGCTGAACGCTGTGGCCCGCAAGGCCATCCAGCGCAAGACCGGCGCGCGCGGCCTGCGCTCGATCCTAGAGGCCATCCTGCTCGACACCATGTACGAGCTGCCGACCTATGACGGCGTCGAAGAGGTGGTGGTCAATGCGGAGGTCGTCGAAGGCCGCTCGCAGCCGCTGCTGATCTACGCCGAGCGCCGGGACAAGGGCGGCGCGGCCTAAACTCCTCCTGGGTCCGCCGTGGCCCAGCAACTGCCAATTCCCTGCGCCCGCGGCTCCGCAAAGGCCGCGGGCGCAGTCATTTTGGGGTCCGGCGCTTCGGGGCTGGGCGAGGGGCGGCCGAACCTGGTGCTGGCCGGCGCCGTGCTGGGCTCCAGCCTCGCCTTCGTCGACGCCTCGGCGGTCAGCCTGACCCTGCCGCTCATGCAGCAGCGGCTGGGCGGCGGGGTCGCGGCCGCGCAATGGATCATGAACGCCTATGCGCTGCTGCTCGGCGCGTTGGTGCTCGCCGGCGGCGCGGCGGCCGACCGCTACGGCCGCAAGCGGGTGTTCCTGATCGGCGTGGGGCTGTTCGCGGCCGCCTCCCTGGCCTGCGGCCTAGCGCCCGGCCTGCCGGCGCTGATTGCCGCGCGCGCGGTGCAGGGGGTCGCGGCGGCCCTGCTCACGCCGGCCAGCCTGGCGCTGTTGGGGGCGACCTTCGACGAGACGCGCCGCGGGTGGGCCGTGGGCGTCTGGGCAGGCGCCAGCGGTCTCACCAGCGCCGTGGGACCGGTGCTCGGCGGCTGGCTGGCGGGCGCCGTCTCCTGGCGCGCTGTGTTCCTGATCAACCTGCCGCTGGCGGTGGTGGCGGTCTGGCTGGTGGGCGTCGGCGCCCGCGAGAGCCGGGGCGCCCAGGCCGGACCGGTCGATTGGCTCGGCGCAGCCTGCGTGACCGCCAGCCTGGCGCTGATCACCTGGAGCCTCACCGCCGCGCCCAGGGCGGGGATCGCCGACCCGCCGGTGGCCGCCGCCCTGGCGCTGGGCCTGGCGGGCCTGGCGGCCTTCCTCTGGCTCGAGCAGCGGGCGAAGAGCCCATTGGCCCCGCCGAGCCTGTTCCGCTCCGTGACCTTCTCGGGCCTCAACGCCTACACCCTGCTGCTTTATGGCGGCTTCGGCGGCGCGCTATTCCTGCTGCCGTTCCTGCTGCTGAGGGTGCACCACTATCCGCCGGCCGCCGCCGGCGCGGCGCTGCTGCCGCTCTCGGTCGGGCTGGCGGTGCTCTCGCCGCTCGCCGGCCGCCTGGCCAAGCGCCTCGGCGCGCGCACCCTGCTGACCGCCGGGCCCTTGCTGGTCGCCGCAGGCTTCGGACTGATGGCCTGGCGCGCGCCGGTCGCGGCCTACTGGACGGGCGCCTTTCCCGGCCTCCTGTCGCTCTCCGTGGGCATGGGACTGGCCGTCGCGCCGCTCACCGACCAGGTGCTGGGGGCGGTCCCTGCGGCCTACGAAGGCGCCGCGGCGGGCATCAACAATGCGGTCGCCCGCGTCGCCGGCCTCCTGGCCGTGGCGCTGGTGGGCTTTGTCCTGGCCGGCTCGGACGCGGCGGCCATCCTCGGCGGCTACCGGACGGCCATGGCGCTCGCCGGCGCGGTCGCGGCCGCCGCGGCGGCGATCGCCGCGCTCACCGTGCGGCGCGAAGCGGCGCGGCCGGAGGCGGCCTGACCCGGTCTGTCATTCGGAAGGTCGCGCGGCAGAGCCTAGTTTCGCGGCACTGTCCGCCATCGGCGCCGGGCGAGCGGGCCTTCGCTGCGACATGGCTCCGCCTCGGCCGGGGCAAGGCTTGCCCGCGGCCGCGCAGCCCTGCCCCTTGAAGCGCGCTGGAGAATATCCAAATAACCCCTGTGAACGGGGCATATCCTTGCACGTATGGCGGCGCTCCTCGTGGTCGAGCTAGCATTTCGACCACGCTGAGACCCAGTGTCGCGCAGGGGTGCTGCTCGGCTTGAACACCGGGTGAAACCGTCCACATAAATCCAGAACAAGCCGCCGCACGACGGCGGGACGGGTCGTCCGACTCAGGCGCATCGTCTGAGTGACCGCGGCCCGGGCGCCGAGCCCGTCACCCGAACGGGCCGGCCAGGAGTTGAAGCATCATGTCCGAGATCAAGATCCTGCCGATCCTGCCCTTGCGGGACATCGTGGTCTTTCCGCATCAGCCCGTGCCGCTGTTCGTCGGCCGGGAGAAGTCCGTGCGCGCGCTTGAGGAAGCGATGCGCAACGAGGGCAAGCAGATCCTGCTCGCCACCCAGAAGGACAAGGACGACGACGATCCCGCACCGGCCGCCATCTATGACGTGGGCGTCGTGGCGACCGTCCTGCAGCTGCTGAAGCTGCCCGACGGCACGGTGAAGGTGCTGGTGGAAGGCCGCACCCGCGCCGGCGTCACGCGCTTCACCGACCAGGCCGATTTCTACGAAGCCGAGATCACGCCGGTGCAGGAAGACGGCTCGGGCTCGCCCGAGGCCGAGGCCCTGTCGCGCGCGGTGGTCGAGCAGTTCGAGAACTACGTCAAACTGAACAAGAAGGTCCCCCCGGAAGCGCTCGCGGCCATCCCGCAGATCGAGAATCCGGGCGAGCTCGCCGACCGCATCGCCAGTCACCTGTCGGTGAAGATCAGCGAGAAACAGCAACTGCTCGAGGTCTTCAACGTCGTGAAGCGCCTGGAGAAGGTCTACGCCCTGATGGAGGGCGAGATCAGCGTCATGCAGACGGAGAAGAAGATCCGTAACCGCGTGAAGCGCCAGATGGAGAAGACCC
>JAQGIJ010000171.1 GCA_028291285.1 Phenylobacterium sp.
GTCTTGCGCGCGGAAGGGGTCGCGGTCAGCGGCGTCTCGGTCACAAAGCGGTCCTGTCGGCGAAGCGGAGCGCCAAACTAGCGCGCGACGCTCGCCCGTGCGCGCTGCAAATTGGCGCGCCTGCCGCTGGCCTCGCCTTCCTCGACGAGCGCGTGCTCCAGGGCGGATTTCAGGCTGGTGCGCAGCCGCGCGTCGGTGACCTTCCGCCCGTCCGGACAGGCCACATAGAAGGCGTCCACCGCCCGCTCGCCATAGCTCTCGATGTGCGCCGAGACGATCGACAGGTCGGCGTCGGAGATGGTGCGGGCGAGGTCGGCCAGGAGACCCGGGCGGTCGCGGCCCGACGCCTCGACCACCGTCGAGGCCTCCGAGGCGTCGTTGTCGAGCATGACCGTGGGCGTGATGGCGAAGGCCGCCGCGCGGCCCAGGTCGGGGGTGCGGCGGGCCTCGCGGGCCACCGGCTCGCCGCGGGCGGCGGCCTCGAGCGTGCGGGCGAGCCGCTCCAGCGCGCCATTCGCCTCGGCGCCATACGGCTTGCCGGCGCTGTCCTGCACATAGAAGACGTCGAGCGCCTGGCCGGCGCGCGAGGTGAACACCCGCGCCCCCACCACGTTGGCGCCCGCGCCGGTGATCGCCGCGGCGAGGTCGGCGAACAGCCTGGGCCGGTCGGCCGCGGCCACCACCACCTCGGCGGCGTTCCGATCGGCGTGGATATGGCCCTCGGCGGCCGCGCCCTGAGCCTGGTCGGCGCGCCGGGCGAGCCTGGCGTGCGCCAGCACCTCCTCGGTCGAGAAGGCGCTCAGATAGGCGTCCTCCATGGCGTCGGCCCAGGGTTCGGCGGAGGGATCGGCTTTGGCGACGTGCACGCGGGCGTCGTAGGCGGCGTTCTCGTAATGGCGCTTGAGGGCCGCGGCGGCGTCGGAGCCCCGGCCGCCGCGGAACACCGCTTCGGTGGCCATGTAGAGCTCGCGCATCAGCTGGCCCTTCCAGCCGTTCCAGACACCCGGCCCGACCGCGCGGATGTCGGCCGTGGTCAGCACCAGGAGCAGGCGCAGCCGCTCCGGCGTCTGCACGATGGCGGCGAAGTCGGCGACGGTGCGCGGGTCGGAGATGTCGCGCTTCTGGGCGTAGTCGCTCATGACCAGGTGATGCTCGACCAGCCAGGCCACCAGCTCGATCTTCGCGCGCTCCAGGCCGAGCCGCTCGCAGGCCTGCCGCGCGGCCCGGGCGCCGGCCTTCTCCTGGCCGCCCGCCCCGCCCTTGCCGGTGTCGTGCAGCAGCATGGCCAGGAACAGCGCCTCGCGGTCGTCGATCAGCGGCATGATCTGGGTGGAGAGCGGGTGGTCGGCGCCCAGCCGGCCGGCCGCGATGTCGGCGATCACGCCGACCGCGCGCAGGGTGTGCTCGTCCACCGTGTAGGAGTGGTACATGTTGAACTGCATCTGGGCGACGATGCGGCCCCACTCGGGGATGAAGCGGCCGAGCACGCCGGCCTCGTTCATCAGGGCCAGCGTCCGCTGCGGATCGCGCCCGCGCGCCAGGATGTCGAGGAAGATCTTCGAGGCGTGCCGGTCACGCCGGATCGCCGAGGTGATTAGCCCCATCGAGCGGGTCGCCAGGGTGAAGGCGTCGGGGTGCAGGTCGAGGTTGCGGCGGTCGGCGATGCGGAACAGCCGCAGCAGGTTCAGCGGATCCTTCTCGAAAGTCTCCGGCCCATGGACATTGAGGCGGCCGCCGATCTCGACGAAGCCGGGCTCCTCCAGCGGCTTCACCTTCGGCGCCTTGCGGCCGGGGATCAGGCGCGAGATGCCGCGCGGGGCGCTCTTCACCTGCTCGGCCTCGAGCTTGGCGGCGAACACGCGGGTCAGCGCGCCCACCTCCTTTGCGATCAGGAAGTAGCGGCGCATGAAGCGCTCGACCGCCGGCGCGTCGCCCCGGTCGCCGTAGCCCATCCGCCGGGCGATCTCAGGCTGCAGGTCGAAGGTCAGCCGCTCCTCGGGCCGGCCGGTGGCGAAATGCAGGTGGCTGCGCACCGCCCAGAGGAAGTCGAAGGCGCGGATGAAGGCGCGGATCTCGCGGCCCTCGAACATCTCGAGCTGCATGACCTTTTCGATCGGCTTGCCGGGATGCAGGTACTGGGCGATCCAGAAGAGGGTGTTGAGGTCGCGCAAGCCGCCCTTTCCCTCCTTCACGTTGGGTTCCACCATGTAGCGGCTGGAGCCGGCGCGGGCGTGCCGCTCGTCCCGTTCCTTCAGCTTGGCGGCGACGAACTCGGCGCCGGTGCCCTTCACCACCTCGGTCTGGAAGCGGCGGATCAGGTCGCCCGCCAGCGCTTCGTCGCCGATCAGGCGTCGGGCCTCCAGGATCGAGGTGCGGATGGTGAAGTCCTCGCGGGAGAGCCTGACGCACTCCTCCACCGTCCGCGAGGCGTGGCCCACCTTGAAGCCCAGGTCCCAGAGCGCATAGAGCATGAACTCGATGACGCTCTCGGCGTGCGGCGTCTGCTTGTAGGGCCGCACGAACAGGAGATCGATGTCGGAGAAGGGCGCGAGCGTGCCGCGCCCATAGCCGCCCACCGCCATCACCGCCAGCCGCTCGCCCTGGCTGGGGTTGCGGGCGCGGTACACGTGGACGGTGGTGAAGTCGTAGAGGGCGGTGATCACCTCGTCGGTGACGCCGGAGAGCAGCCGCGCGGTCTCGATCCCGCCGGCGCCGTTCTCCAGCCGCTCCTTGGCGATCATCCGCCCGCGGAACAGGGCGGCCTTGAGGACCTCCAGCGCGGCCTTGCGCTGCGCCGGCTCGGCGCCGAGGTTCTCCAGCGCCGCGGCGGACAGCTGGCTGCGCAACCTCACCCCATCGACGACATATTCCAGGCGGGTCGGGCGAAGGCGAGGCGGCATCGACTGGATATAGGCCCGTTTGCGTCGCGACACACGCCCCGGGCCGCACGGGGACCGGCTGCGCCGCGATGGCTCACGCGCTACAATGCCCGCCCACGATCGCAGTTGCGGAGGCGGCGGCCATGAGCGTCGAACTCAACCACACCATCGTGCACGCCGCCGACCCCGAGGCCTCCGCGCGCTTCATGGCGGAGGTGTTCGGACTGCCGAAGGCCGAGCCGTTCGGCCATTTCCTGGTGGTGCGCACCGCCAACGGCGTCAGCCTGGACTACATGCAGGGCGCGGCGCCGATCGAGCCGCAGCACTACGCCTACCTGGTCTAGGAGGACGAGTTAGACGCCATCTTCGGGCGGGTGAAGGCGCGCGGCGAGGACTACTGGGCCGATCCGGCGCGCCGGCAGGCCGGCGAGATCAACACCCACTATGGCGGCCGCGGCGTCTACTTCTGCGACCCCTCGGGGCATTTCCTGGAGATCATCACCCGGCCCTACGGGTCGGAGGTGTAATCACGAACCGACCATCCCACGCGGATGTGCTGTGCGCCGCCCCATCTCATGGCGGCCTTGAGATCAGGTGAGGTTGGCATGATGATTTCGGCAGCGACCTTGGCCGCCGCGGCGACGCTCGCGAGCGCGACCGCCGCCGCAGAACCGGGTCGATCCGCAGATGACGGGCTTACGCTCCAACAGTTGGAAGCTATGAGCCCGCAAGAGGTGGCGAATCGCGCCCTGGCGCAGATCGCAGGCCGGGTGTCCAAGGCCGGCCCCGATGTCCTGCTCTTTGCGCCCCGCGCCGACTTGAACAAGGCGTGGCTGGTCACCCGCGCCCACGCGACTTGGGAGCCAGACGTTTGCGAGTCCCAGTTGATCGAGCTTTGGTTCGAGGGGGCTCCGGGGAGAAGCGGGATCGAGCGGCCGCCGTCTGCCCCGGGGGCATCGGCGGCGCCCGATCCAAAAGCCGCCCCGTCCTTCGACCCCCCACGGCGCGCTTACCGCCTCGCTGTGACAAACAGATACGCCGCGACGAGCACGTTCGGCCGCCGGGCGCCCGACTCGCCCTCAGCGTCCGCGCAGGACGGTTGCGCCACCGAGCACCTCGTCACCTGGATCGTCACCGAGGACGAGCGCCTCGCTGCACGAGTCTTTGGTGCGCTGAAGAAGCTCCAGAACGATCCGAACCCGTCAATCGCCTCGTGCGCCTATGATGGTCACCCCTGCGGCCGGCCGATCGAGCAGTTGCGAACCGCCTTGGGCAGCATTGAGAAGGCGCAGGACGATACCGCGGGGCTTGTGCTCAGCGGCGGCAGCCGCGGCCCGACCTGGCGCCTGCGAATCGACGACACCGCAGACAGGCTTCGGGTGAAGGAGTTTGAGCTCGGAACTCCGCCCCCGCAGTGACGTGGCGGCAGAGCTTCAGCCCATCATCCCCTTCAGCCGGTAGAGCGCGTCCATCGCCTCGCGCGG
>JAQGIJ010000174.1 GCA_028291285.1 Phenylobacterium sp.
TCGCCGCCCCGGCGACCAGGACGGCACAGACCCAGAGCATCATCCCGTCGGCGCGCAGCAGGTGCAGGTTGAGCACCAGCCGCGAGCTCGAGACCTGATCGACGACGACGCCCGCCAGGAACAGCAGGACCAGGCCGAGCAGGGCCAGCGCCGCGGCCGCCCGGTTGCGCGGCAGCAGGACGGCCGCGCCCAGGCCGGCGAGGACCTGAAGGGCGAGGGTCAGGCGCTCGGGCCAGCGCGCCCAGCCGATGAAGAAGTGGTACGGGAAATAATCGGCAAGATAGGCGTGGTAGTCGAAGCGCACGGGCGCCGCCGTCTGGGTCGTAATCACCCAGGCCACGACAGGCGCCGCGACCAGGGCGAAGACCAGGGCGGCGCGGGCGAGCCGCGGCGCCTGCGCCCGAGGGGCGGCGATAAGCTGCGGCAGGCAGACCAGGGCGATCGGCGCGAGCGTCCAGGCGCCGACCATGACGTTGATGTCGAAGGCCACGGCCGCGGCCAGGGCCGCCTTGATCATCTCGCCGCGGATCAGCCAGGCGATCGCCAGGAGGGCTATGGCCTGGGCCAGAGCCGTGTGCGTGAAGATGCTGGTGAACAGCTCGTCCTTGCCGACGGCCGAGAGGCCGTAGAGGGCGGAGCTCAGGGCGAGCGCGACGAGCGCCCCCGCGGCCTGCCCGGCGCCCAGCCCGAAGCTCCGGAGCAGCTGCAGCAGAGCGTAGAAGCTGATCGCCCGCGTCAGCAGATGGCAGACGAGGAAGACCGTGCGGATGTCGTGCTCGGTCGCGACCAGGGAGAGGGCGGGAAAGACCGGGGTGGCGTAGCGGCGCAGCGACTGCACGAAGGCGTCGTCGGCGAACTGCGGCAGGTCGTACCAGCGCAGCACGATGGGGATGTGGAAGAGGTTGTTGTCCACGCCGAACTGGAAGCCCTGCAGGGCGACCGAGACCAGGGCGAGCACCCCGCAGGCCGCCAGCGCCATCCCCGGCGGAAGCTCGGCCAGGCGCGCCCAGGACGGTCGATGGGCGAGGGGCTCCGAGGCGAACGGGGCCGACGGCGCGAACCTCGATTCCGCGGCGGCCCAGTCACCCACGTCCCACCAGCACCACGCCGGCGATCACCAGGGCGGTCCCAATCATGCGCGTCGGGCTGACGGCTTCGTCGAAAAGCAGGTATCCGACCGCGCCGGTGATCACGAAGCTGAGGCCGACGAACGGATAGGCGAGCGACAGCGGCGTGCGCGCGAGCACGTTCAGCCAGACCAGCGTGCCGACGCCGTACATGGCCAGCCCGCCGATGACGCCCGGGCTGAGCGCCAGCGCCTGGGCCACCAGCAGCGGCGAGCCGTCGGCGAAGGCGGTGCGCGCCGCGGGCGCCGAGACGCCGAGCTTGAACGCCACCTGGGCGAAGCCCGAGAGGGCGACGCTGAAGAGCGCCAGCAGGAGGATGGGGACGGGCATCGGGCGGCCGCTAAAGCGGGACGGCGTGGGCGACGACGAGCAGCAGCATGACGCTGCCCCCGACCATCCAGGAGACCCAGTCCCGGCCGGAGTAGACGATCGGATCGTCGTGCATGTAGCCGCGGGAGGTGGAGAGCCACAGCCGGCACTGCCAGAACAGCATCAGCGGCACGATGCCCCACAGCAGGCCCGGCGAAGCGTACTGTTCGGCGGTCGCCTCGCGCTGGACGAACAGCGCCAGCACCAGGCTCGAGGCGAAGCTCGCCGCGCAGCCGAAGGTCTGCAGGATCGGCAGGTCCTCGATCGAGTAGCCGCGGCGCGAGGCGAAGCGCTCCTGCTTGCGGCTGAGGGTGGAAAGCTCGGTCACCCGCTTCAGGAGCGCCAGGCCGAGGAAGAGGAAGCCGGAGAATCCCAGCAGCCACAGCGAGAGGGCGTGGCCGGTGGCGACGCCGCCGCCGAAGATGCGCACCGTGTAGAGCGCGCCGAGCAGGAAGACGTCGACCAGCGGCAGCTCCTTGAGCTTCAGCGAATAGCTCACCGACATCACCGCGTAGCCGGCGAGCACCAGCCAGGTGCCGGTCGCCACAGCGAGGCCGAAGCCGGTCGCGGCGAGCAGGCCCGTGGTGAGCAGCGCCGTCGTCAGCGAAAGCGCGCCGCTGGCCAGCGGCCGGTTGCGCTTGCGCGAATGCTTGCGGTCGGCCGTCAGGTCGGTGGCGTCGTTGATCAGGTAGATGGAGGACGCCGTCGCGCAGAAGGCTGCGAAGGTCAGCACCGCGTTCGTCCAGGCCGTCAGGTCGCCGACCGCGTGCGCCGTGAAGATCGGCACGAAGACCAGCAGGTTCTTCAGCCACTGGTGCGGCCGCATGGCCCGCAGAAGCGTCTTGGCGGAGCGGGCCGGTCCGGCGAAGCGGGTCTCGATCGGCGCCATGCGCTCGGCCCGCCGCGCCACCGAGGGCGCGGTGTTGACCAGGATCGCCCCGCCCGCGCGATTCCAGACGGCGAGGTCGCTCGCATCATTTCCGGCGTAGACGAAGCCGCCCTCGCCGAAGCGCCCGCAGAGCGCGTCCGCCTTGTTCGCGCCCTTCAGGTTGTGCGCCTCGTCGGAGGCGATCACCTCGTCGAACAGCCCCAGGTGGGCGGCGACCGCCTCGGCCAGGGCGCGGTTCGCGGCCGTGGCGAGCACCAGATAGCGGCCGGCCGCCTTCTGTTCCCGCAGGTAGGCGACGAGGCCCTGGTTGTAGGGCAGGAGGCCGACGTCGAGGTGGCTCCAGCGGGCCACCTGGTGCTTGAACGCGGCCCGCCCGGTGAACGGCAGCTTCAACAACGCCAGCGCCAGCCGCGGATCGCCGCAGAGGCTCACCACGCCCTCGGCCAGGGAGTCCGAGTGGATCAGGGTGCCGTCCAGGTCGACGCAGAGCGGCAGGTCCGAGCCGACCGTCTCCGGCTGAGATCTTTGGAGCGCGATCACTGTCATGGCGGACACCGGGTCAAGTTTCCGAGAACCGCTCGCCGTGCCCGTGAGCGGAATTAGGAAACAGTTCCGGCTGAGCGGGGCCGCCGCCACGTCATTTGCGCAGTCTTCCTCGCGTTCCAACCGCGGCGGATCCAGGCCGCGACCAGGCCGTCTTCACGGGCGAGCCGCCACGCCACCAGGCCGAACCAGAGGAGGCCGCCGAACAGCAGGTGCGAGACCGCGATATCCTTGTAGATCAGCAGCGACCGGGCGTCGGGGAACACCAGGTAGCGCGCCAGCGGGGTAACCAGCGCGATCGCCGCCCAGCCCAGGGCGCGCTCGGGGGCCGGCAGCGCCCGCCGCCCGCCGAGGAAGAAGGCCATCGGGGCGAGCAGCCAGGCGTAGTAGTGCGACCAGGACAGCGGGCTCACGATCACGGTGAGCGTCAGCACCAGCAGGTACTTGAGGTCGCGCCGCCGCGACCTGCGCGCCTCGTCCTCGACCTCCGCGCCGGCGGGAGCCCGGAGCGCTGCGAGCCCCGCCAGGGCCAGGACCAGCATCACGCAAAGCTGCGCCGGCAATTGCAGGCCGGCGGGTGGCGGCCTCGGATGCCAGTCGGTCAGCAGCCCTGCGGCCGCCTGCAAGCGGAACAGGAAGCCCGGGATCGACTGGACGTTGAAGGCGGCCAGCCACAGGTGGCTGAACTTGACGATGCAGAGCTCGAACCAGCGCAGGTTGTCGTCCCAGCCGAAGATCGCCAGCGACAAGGCCGCGACCGCGCCGAGCGTCCCTGAGAAGGCCGCAACGCCGCGCCCGTCGCGGCGCAGCAGGAAGAAACCGCCGAACAACAGCAGCGGGGGCTTGAGGATGGCGGCGGCGGCGAGCACCGCGCCGGCCGCGGCGGACCGCCCGGCCCTGAGCAGGATGAGCGCCGCCGCCAGGCCGAAGAGGACCACGTGGCTCGTGTTGTCCTCCTTCAGGCTGTATTCGAGCGGGCCGTTGGCGACGAACAGCAGGGCGAGCAGCCAGCGGTCCGTGAGGTCGAGCTTGGCCAGCCGCGCGAGCATGGCCCAGGCCGCGGCGGTGAGCGCCAGGCCGAGCGCATAGAACACGATCGCCGCCACCGGCAGCGGCATCAGCGCCAGCGGCGCGAACAGGTAGGCCACCACCGGCATGTTGACGAAGCCGTACACGCCCATCCGGGTCAGCGCCCTGAGCTTTGCCGGATCGCCCA
>JAQGIJ010000178.1 GCA_028291285.1 Phenylobacterium sp.
CGAGGTCTGGGCGAAGGTCCCGAAGGTTGCGTAGCGGGCGTCGGCTACATTGCGCACCTGGACGAAGAGTTCCGCTGCGCGCACGAGCCGCAGCCCCGCATCCAGGTCGGCGACCACATAGCCCTTCAGCGGCGGCGCCAGGTTCGCCTCGTCGCCGACAAACACCTGGCTGGACGCCGACCGGACGTCGAAGCCGACACGCCAGGCGCCCGGGTCGTAGCTCAGCCCGAGGTTCATGCGCCGGCGGGGCGTGGCGGGCAAACGGTCGCCCGGCTCGACGCGGATCGCGCCGGCTGCGTCCGCCGCCGGATTGTCCGGACTGCTGAGGGTCAGCGCGGTGCGGAAGGTGGCGTCCGTCCAGGCGGCGTTGGCGTAACCGCGCCAGCGGCCGCGCTCGGCCCGCACCTGCGCCTCCAGGCCCTGCCGGCGCGTGCGGCCGACGTTGCTGAAGAAGCCGCGGCCACGCACCTCGCTCATCAGCAGGGTGATGTCCTGGCGCGTGTCGGTGCGGAAGAAGCCCGCGCTCCAGCTGAGGGAGAGCCCGCTCGCGTCGTCCCGCCGGCCACGCACGCCGGCCTCCCAGGTGCGCGCCAGCGCCGGCTTCAGCGGCGGATCGGCGACGAAGAAGCTGGCGAGGCTGCAGGGACTCTGCGGGCTCGCGCAGGAGAGCTCGGCCGGCGTCGGCGCGCGGCTCGCCTCGGCGTAACCGAGATAGGCGCTGATCCCGTCGCGCGGACGCCAGGTCAGGGACGCCGCCGGATTGAGGTCCGTGAAGCGGTGGCGCCCGTTGAGCGCGGTCCCTCGGCGATCGCTGAGGGTGACGACAGCGCGGTTCAGACGCGCCGAGACGTTCAGCGAGAGCCGCGACGTCAGGCCGAGCGCGTCGCTGGCGTAGAGGCCCGCGTAGGTGTTGCGCGCCAACAGCGCCACCGGGGCGATTGGACCGCCCGCCTGGTCAATGACCACGCCGGGCCCGCCGAAGCCGCGGTCCGGGGTCAGCGCGCCGAGCGTGCTGGAGGCTGAAAAGACGCTGCGCCCGGCGTCCAGCGCCGCGCCCGTCGTCACGCTGTTCACCCGGCCGAACAGACGTCCCTCGGCCGTGAGGTGCGCGGCTAGCCCCCCGCTGCTGATGCGCGTCGAGGTGGCGTTCAGCTGGGCGTAGGGCCCGCCGGCCAGGAAATCCGGGATCGCAGCGCCTGCGGGGCCGGTGAGCGGCGGCCCGTCGGCTTCGAGGCAGAGGCTCGTCGGATCGGCGTCGCAGGGCGCCGCGTCGCTGGCGTCGCCGTTGCTCGTCGACTGCCGCAGCCGGCCCAGATATCCGGACGCCTGCAGCGCCAGGTGCGGCGCCAGCGGTCCGCCGGCGGTGAGGCGCAGGAGCGCGAACCGGTTCCGGGTTGCGTCGGGATGGGTGAAGACCGCCGAGCGGTCGGCTGCGAGCAGCTCGACCGGCGCGGGGCCTTCGCCGGTGAGGTGGTTGTCCGCCAGCACCAGGCCGGCGTGGCCCTCCCAGCCGCCCCGCCGCGCGCCGAGATCGCCATAGAGCTGGCGCACCCGCTCGGGGGAGAAGTCGCGCCAGCCCTGCTCGTCCTCTCCGTTGGCGGCGACGAAGACCGAAAGGCCGCCGGCGGCCCGGCCATAGGCCAGGCTCGCCGAGCGCCGTCCGAAGCTGCCGCCGGCGACCTCGGCCTCACCGCCGGGATCGGAGAAGCCGGTCTTCAGGCGTACGCTGATGGAGCCGCCCAGCGCGTTCAACCCGAACAGCGGATTGGCGCCCTCCAGCGTGACCGCCGCCACCGCCTCGTCAGGGATCAGGTCCCAGTTCACCGTGTCGCCGAACGGCTGGTTGAACCTAACCCCGTCGACATAGACCGCCAGCCCCTGGGCGGCGCCCTGCAGCGGCGAGGCCTGGAAGCCGCGGTAGACCAGGGTGCGCTGGACGTCGTTCCCTGACGGGTCGCTCAGCGAGACCCCCGGTGCGCCCGCTTCCAGGGCCTGCAGCACCGCGGAACCGGCCGGCGAGGCGCGCAGCGGTTTCAGGGTCGTCACGGCCCCGCCCTCGCCGCCCACCGCCTCCGGAGACAGCGGCGTGCGCGCCGTCACCACCACCTCGCCCACCGTGGCCTGGACGAGCGCGAGCAGGATGAGAGCTGTCATCGGCTGCCGACGCTAGCGGACGGCCGCGCCGGCCGCCAGCGCGCCTACCCGAAGCGGCCGGTGATGTAGTCGCTGGTGCGGCGGGTGGCCGGGCGGGTGAACACCTGGTCGGTGGGGCCGAACTCGACCATCTCGCCCAGGTACATGAAGCCGGTGTAGTCGCTGATCCGCGCCGCCTGGCCCAGGTTGTGGGTGACGATGATGATGGTGTGGTCGGTCTTCAGCCGGCTGACGGTCTCCTCCAGCCGGGCCGAGGAGATCGGATCGAGGGCCGAGGTGGGCTCGTCGAGCAGCAGCACCTCGGGGCGCACGGCCACGCCGCGGGCGACGCACAGCCGCTGCTGCTGGCCGCCGGACAGGCCCAGGCCCGAGCCCCTGAGGTTGTCCTTCACCTCGTCCCAGAGGGCGGCGCGGCGCAGGGATTCCTCGACGCGCGCGTCCATGTCGGGCTTTGAGAGATTTTCGTAGAGCCGCACGCCGAACGCCACGTTGTCGTAGATCGACATCGGGAACGGCGTCGGCTTCTGGAACACCATGCCGATCCGCGAGCGCAGCCGC
The DNA here is from genome assembly GCA_028291285.1 of Phenylobacterium sp. The sequence goes on from JAQGIJ010000178.1 coordinate 2,713, forward strand.
GCCAGGTCCATCCGCGGGCTGAGGATGTTCTCGCCCTCCATCAGGATCTCGCCCTCGGCGCGCTGGCCCGGATAGAGGGCGTACATGCGGTTCAGCGTGCGCAGCAGGGTGGACTTGCCGCAGCCGGACGGGCCGATCAGCGCGGTCACCTGGTTGCGGGCGAAGGGGACGGAGACGGACTTCAGCGCCCGCAGCTTGCCGTAGAAGAAGTCGAGGTTCTTCACGTCCAGCTTCACCTGCTGGCTCGGCAAGGGGGCGATGCTGGTCCCGAAATTGTCGGCTGTCATGGTGTTCATGAGCGGCGATGCTCCTTGGCGAGCGTACGCGCAAGCATTGTCACTCCCAACACCGCCGCGGCGATCAGCACCGCGCCCGCCCAGGCGAGACGGCGCCAGTCGTCATAGGCGCTGAGCGCGTACTGGAAGATCACAACCGGCAGGTTGGCGGTCGGATGGGCGAGGTCGAGGCTGAAGAACTGATTGTTCAGCGCCGTGAACAGCAGGGGCGCGGTCTCGCCGCTGATCCGGGCGAAGGCCAGGAGGCCGCCGGTCAGCATGCCGCTGCGGGCCGAGCGCCAGAGCACCTTGCGGATGATGAAGGAGAGCGGCGCGCCCAGCGCCACGCCCGCCTCGCGCAGGGTCGCCGGCTGCAGCGAGAGCACGTCTTCGGTGGTGCGGGTGATCACCGGGATGGCGAGCAGCGAAAGCGCCACCGCGCCGGCGAAGCCGGAGAAGCCCTTGAACGGCGCGACCAGCATCTCGTAGACGAACAGGCCCACCAGGATCGAGGGGGCCGAGAGCAGGACGTCGTTGATGAACCGCACCACGCTGCCGTAGCGGCTCTTGCCGGCGAATTCGGCGAGCCAGGTGCCGGCCAGCACGCCGACCACATTGGCGATGACCATGGCCAGGGCGCACATCAGGATCGAGCCGACGATGGCGTTGGCCAGCCCGCCCTTGGAGCCGGGCGCCGGCGTCGACTTGATGAAGACATCGAGGTTGAGCCCGCCGACGCCTTGGGTGAGCAGCGACCAGAGGATGGCCGCCAGCGCGCCCAGCGCGACCACGGTCACCGCGATGCAGAAGCCGGAGAAGACCAGGTCGGTGATCCGCCGGCGGACGACCCGGGCGTTGGAGGCGCTCACAGCCGCTGCTCCGCCTTGCCGAGCATCATGCGCGCGAGCGCCAGCACGGCGAAGGTGATCACGAACAGGACGAAGCCCAGGGCGATCAGGGCGGCGCTGTGCGCCGGGCTGGTCGCCTCGGTGAACTCGTTGGCGATGGTGGAGGCGATGGTCGAGCCGCTGTCGAACAGCGAGCTTGGGAAGCCGTGCGAGTTGCCGATGATGAAGGTCACCGCCATGGTCTCGCCGAGCGCCCGGCCCAGCCCCAGCATCACCGCGCCGATCGCGCCGCCGCGGACATAGGGCAGGGTCACCGACATCACCACTTCGGCGGTGGTGGCGCCCAGGCCGTAGGCGCTCTCGCGGACGGCGGCCGGGACGGTGAGCAGCAGCTCGCGCAGGGTGGCCGCCATGAACGGCAGGATCATGATCGCCAGGATGATCGAGGCCGAGAGGATGCCCGAGCCATTGGGAACGCCGGCGATCAGCCTCTCCAGCAGCGAGCCCGGTTCCGCGGCCATCATCAGCGGCATCTGGACGTAGCGCGAGAACAGCGGGGCGAAGACGAACAGGCCCCACATTCCGTAGACGATCGAGGGGATGCCGGCGAGCAGCTCCACCGCCGTGCCGATCGGCCGCCGGAGCGGGGCCGGGCAGAGCTCGGTCAGGAAGAAGGCGACGCCGCCGGCCACCGGCAGGGAGATCACCAGCGCGAGCCCGGCGGTCACCAGGGTGCCGACGATCGGTCCCGCGGCGCCATAGACGTCGGTGACCGGGTTCCAGGTGGAGGTGGTGAAGAAGGCCAGGCCCGCGCGGCGGAAGGCCGGCCAGCCGCCGACGAACAGGGAGACCAGCAGCCCGCCCATGGTCACCAGCAGCGCGGTCGCGGCGGCGAAGCAGATCCCCTCGAAGATCTGGGCGACCAGGGCGCCGCGCGGCCGGGGCCGGCGCGTCAGGACGCTAGAGAGGGCGGCGTCGGCCATGGGCGCGCTCTAAACGGGCTGTGCGACAGTTCTGCGACAGCAGCCTCGCAATTCCCCCCTCCCGCGCGGGGAAGGGGGAATTGCCCAAGCTTAGCGGTAGACGGGCTTGCCGTCCGGCCCGACGACCTTGCTCCAGGCCTTGGTCCGGACCAGGTCCTTCACCGAAGCCGGGAAGGGCACGTAGTCGAGCGCGTTGGCCGCGGCGTCGCCGTTTTTATAGGCCCAGTCGAAGAACTTCAGCACTTCGCGGCCCTTCTCGGGGTCCGACTGCTTGGCGTGCACCAGGATGAAGGTGGCGCCGGTGATCGGCCAGGCGTTCGCCGCCGGCTGGTCGAGCAGCAGCAGGTAGAAGCCCGGGGCCGAGCTCCACTTGGCGCCCGCGGCAGCGGCGGCGAAGTTCTCCGCGGTCGGCGAGACGAACTTGCCCGCCTTGTTCTGCATCAGGGTGTAGGTCAGGTTGTTCTGCTTGGCGTAGGCGTATTCGACGTAGCCGATCGAGCCGGGCGTCTGGCGCACGAAGGCGGCGACGCCGTCGTTGCCCTTGCCGCCCAGGCCGGTCGGCCATTGGACGGAGTCGTTGCCGCCGACCTGGCTCGCCCAGTGCGCCGCCTTCATCGCCAGATAGCTGGTGAACAGGAAGGTGGTGCCCGAACCGTCCGAGCGGTGGACCACGGTGATCGGCAGGTTGGGCAGCGGCACGCCGGCGTTAGTCTTGGCCAGCAGCGGGTCGTTCCACTTCTTGATCACGCCGCGGTAGATGTCGGCCAGCTGGGTGCCGGTGAGCTTGATCTGCCCCGGGCTGATGCCGGGCAGGTTCACCACCGGAACGACGCCGCCGACCACGGTCGGGAACATGACCAGGCCGCCCGCCGCCAGGTCGTCGGGCTTCAGCGGCTTGTCGCTCGCGCCGAAGTCCACGGTGCTGGCGTTGATCTGCTTGATGCCGCCGCCCGAGCCGATCGCCTGGTAGTTCAGCGCATTGCCGGTCTGCGCCTTATAAGCTTCCGCCCACTTGGCGTAGACGGGCGCGGGGAAGGTGGCCCCCGCGCCGGAAATGGTCGCGGCCTGCGCACAGCTGCCGGCGGCGGCGATCAGGGCGGCGCCGAGGGCGGCCCCCAAGGTCTTCAACATGGTTCTCTCCAAGAGTTAGAGCGCCCCATCCATGTCGCTCTTCCCCGGGTGCTTAACGGCCCTGCATCTCAGTTTGGTGACACCTTCCGCGGGCTGATCATCCCGACCGAGGCGTTGGATCGGCCGTCCGGGCGCGCTGTCATCCCTCTGTCATCGGACTGTCGGCCAGCCGTCATACAGCAGCGCTAGACCCCCGCCCGGGCGTCGTGGGCGCCGGTCCGCTCAGACCTCCCCCGCGAGCCCGCCATATAAATGGGGGATTGACCTATGAACCATCCGACGAAGGCGCGTACGCGTCTGGGACGCACCGCCTTCCTGGCGATGCTGATGACCAGCGTGGCAGGCGCCGCGCTCGCCGCACCAGCCCACAAGACCCACGGCCACAAGGCTCACGCCAGGCCTGAAGCGCGCGACGCCAAGCTTGAGGCGCTGCAGCAGCAGATCAACGAGATGCGCGCGCAGATGGCGCAGATGCAGCAGCCGCGCGGCGACGAGCAGGCCGAGGCCCACGTCGCGGCGCTGCAGCAGCAGCTCGACACCGTCAACCAGCAGCTGGCGGACGTGAAGACCTCGCAGGAGACGGCGAACGCCGACATCGTCACGCTGAAGACGCCGTCGGGCGCGACCACCATCCCGACCCTGCCGAACGGCAAGCCGGCGCTGGCCACCGCCGACGGCCGCTTCACCGCCAACATCCGCGCCATCGTCATGTTCGACGCCGGCCGCTATTTCCAGAAGAACAACCTGCCGACGACGACGGTGGGCCGCAACCTGAACAGCGGCACCAACTTCCGCCGCGCCCGCTTCGGCATCGACGGCAAGCTGTTCAAGGACTTCGACTACGCCCTGATCTACGAGTTCGGCGGCTCGGGCGCGGAAGACACCGGCCACATCCAGGAAGCCTGGGCGCAATACACCGCGCTGAAGCCCTGGCGGATCCGCGTGGGCGCCTTCGAACCCAACATCGGCCTGGCCGCGGCGGTCTCCACCAGCCAGATGCCGATGCTCGAGCGACCGGCCGCGGCCGAAATCGCCCGTAACGTCGCCGCCGGCGACAGCCGCAGCGCCCTGCAGGTGGCCGGCAACGGCACCTTCGGCGAAGGTGACAGCGGCATCGCCGCCCGCTGGTTCCTGTCCACCGCGCTCACCGGCAACACGGTCGGCACCTTCAACTCGGCGGCCACCAGCTTCAGCCCGCAGCCCTTCAGCGAGCAGACGGCCTGGATCGGCCGTGTGGCGCTGGCGCCCTTCTCCTCCACCGACTGGCAGACCCACTTCGGCCTGAACGCCCAGTACGTCTTCCACCCCAACGACGCCACCGGCCCGGGCGTCGCCGGCTCGCGCTCCCCCGTCCAGCTGCGCGATCGGCCGGAGCTGCGCCTCGACGGCACCCGCCTGATCGACACCGGAGCCATCGACGCCCGCCACGTGGCGGTCTACGGGGCGGAAGCCGGCGCGACGATGCAGAACTTCATGATGGAGGGCGAGTACTTCCGCTACGACATCACCCGCCGCAACACCGGCGCGGCCCCGCTCGGCGATCCGCGCTTCAAGGGCTGGTATGTCCAGGGCGCCTGGGTGCTGACCGGCGAGCCGCGTCCGTACAACCCGGCGGAAGCCCGCTTCGACGCGCCGAAGATGAATTACAACTTCAACCCGGCGGCCGGCACCTGGGGGACCTGGGAGCTCGTCGGGCGCTACTCCGACATGAACCTGAACTGGCGTTCCGGCGCCGGCGCCGCGGCCACACCCACGGGCGGCATCCGCGGTGGCGAGCAGAAAATCGCCAGCGTCGGGGTCAACTGGTACCTGAACCCCGACATCCGCTTCATGCTGGACTACCAGCACGTGGACGTGCAGCGGCTGAACGCCGCCGGTGTCCAGATCGGCCAGACGTACAACGCCATCGCGATGCGCAGCCAGCTGACCTTCTAGAGAGAGCTTCAATCCCCGAAACGACTGCCGCCGCGGAGTTGTCTCCGCGGCGGCTTTTCTTTGTGCGTGAAGCCTGCCTCGGACCCGGTCGCGCAGGCGGGACGGGGTCTAGGCGTTCGCGGCGGCCATTTGCGGCTGGGCGCGGGTCAGCGCCAGCGAGATCAGCCGATCCCAGCCGACCAGCGAGAGCAGGTGGGCGTAGATCTGGGCCAGCGCGCCGTTGTCGCGCAGCTCGATGTATTTCTCCGCCGGCAGCTGGTTCAGCTTGTCCTCGGAGACGCCGAAGTATTCGGCGATCTTCTGGGCCGGAGCCTGGCTGCCGTCCTGGGCCGGCGGCGGCTGGAAGGTGGCGGTCTTCAGCTCGAACAGGTCGAGGCCCTTGAGCAGCTCGACGAAGCTCATGGTCCGCTGCCGTTCGACCTCGAAGTTGTTGCAGAACTCCATGCAGTTCTTGGTGTACTCGCTGGGCTGGCCGTCCTTCTCGAAGAAGGGCATGTCGCCGCCTTCGACCACGAACTCGGCGTTGCGGTCGACGCAGAGCACCATCTGCTTGTTGGTGTCGTCGTTGGCGAAGACGAACGGATAGCGACGCACATAGGCCGGGATGTAGACGCCCGGCTCGAAGGTGCCGTCGTCGCGGACGAACATGTTGTCCCCGGCGTTCAGGCCCATCACCGCCAGCGGCAGCTTCTCGTCGCCGACGAAGATGATCGGACCGGTGACCGCCGCCACGGGGAACTCGCCCACGGTGAGCGGGATGGCGTGGCCGACCTTGGCGAACCTGAACGGCGCGTCCATGCGCTTGACGCCGAGCTTGCCGTGCAGCTCCGGCGCCAGCGGCTCGGGCTTGGAATAGAAGAGGACGTTGCCGGAGATTTCGCCGGCGGCGGATTGGGTCGTGCTCATGGACGGGCCTTCGATGAGTGTGGGCGCCGCCGGGCTGCCGGTGGGCGGGCGCGCAAGCAGCCGCTTCTAGCGGATCACGTCAGGGGCGGCAATTGAGGCCCGAAGCTTGCGCCGCCAAGGTCGAGCCGGTTCAATCGCGGTCAAGCCGCGCGTCGACGCGCAAGGACGATCGAGGGGAGACGCGTCGTGCCGATCTACTATCCGGACATCCTCGATCAGGCGATCGAGCCGCACACCTTCACCTACACCGACCGCGAGGTGATGCTCTATGCGCTGGGCATCGGCTTCGGGCGCGATCCGCTGAACACGGCCGAGCTGCCCTTCGTGTACGAGCGTGAGCTGAAGGTGGTCCCGACCGCGGCGACGGTGCTCGGCTCCTACCCGGGCGGCGTCCGCCCGCCCGCCGCCGTGCCGCCGGGCAAGCGGCTCAGCACCCCCAACCCGGTGATGCGGCTGCACGGCGAGCAGAAGGTGGAGCTGCATCGGCCGCTGCCGACCTCGGGGACCTTCACCGCCACCACCCGCAACGTCGGCGCCTGGGACAAGGGCGAGGGGCGGGCCGCGGTGGTCTACGCCGAGACGGTCTGGACCGACGTGGCCGGCGGTAAGGTGGCGACGCTGACCGGCGCCACCTACTTTCGTGGCGAGGGCGGCTTTGGCGGCCCCACGCAGGGCGCGCCCCAGCCGCACCCGATCCCGGACCGCGCGCCGGACAGGACGTTGGCGCTGGAGACCCGCGCCGACCAGGCCCTGCTCTACCGGCTGAACGGCGACCGCAACCCGCTGCATTCCGATCCCGAGATCGCCCGCCAGGCCGGTTTCGAGAAGCCGATCCTGCACGGCCTCTGCACCTATGGGAACACCTGCCGGGCGGTGCTGCAGGCCTGGTGCAACCTCGACCCCACCCCCATCCTCAGCCACCAGGTGCGCTTCTCCGCGCCGGTCTATCCGGGCGAGACCATCGTCGTGGAGATGTGGCGCGACGGGCCCGTCATCTCCTTCGAGGCCAAGGTGGCGGCGCGCGGCGTCACCGTGATCAAGAACGGCAAGACCGTGCTGCGGGGATAGATCCGCCCCCGCCTTCGAGGACGAACACCAGGTGGCGGCAGAGCGGGTGGCCGGCGGGAAACAGCGGATGGTCGAAGTCCCGCTCGGGGGTGCGAGCCATGCCCAGGCGCTGCATGACCGCCTGGGAGCGCACGTTGGCCAGCGTCGTGAAGGCCAGCACCTGCGGCAGGCCCAGGCGCTGGAAGGCGTCGGTGATCACGGCCCGGGCGGCCTCGCTGGCGTAGCCCTCGCCCCAGGCCTCGCCGATCAGGGCCCAGCCGATCTCCGCGCCGGGCGCCACGGGCAGGGTCTCGGCGATCGGCATCAGCCCGCAGTGGCCCAGCAGCCGTCCATCCGCGCGCCGTTCGACGGCGAAGCGCCCGTAGCCGTGCGCCTGGATGGCGGCGTTGCTGCGGGCCATCCGCTCGGCGGCCTGCCGGGCGTCGAACGGGCCGCCGATCCAGCCCGCCACCTCGTCGTCCGCAAGCATGGCCGCGTAGGGCGCGCCGTCCTCTTCGCGCCAGGGCCGCAGGATCAGGCGCGGCGTCTCGATCACGCCGGCCGCACCTCGGTCAGCGAGCCGTAGAGATCGGTCCGGCGGTCGCGGAAGAAGCCCCAGGCGGCGCGGTGGGCCGTGAGGAAGTCGAGGTCGAACTCGGCGGCGAGCACGCCCTCGTCCTCACGCCCGAAGGCGGCCACCAGGTCGCCCCGGTGGTCGGCGATGAAGCTGGAGCCATAGAACAGCTGGCCGCCGTTCGGATAGTCGGCCCAGGGCTCGAAACCGGTGCGGTTGGCGCCCACCACCGGGATCACGTTGGACACCGCATGGCCCTGCATGGCGCGCCGCCAGGGCGCGGCGGTGTCGAGCGCCGCGTCGTGCGGCTCCGAGCCGATGGCGGTGGGATAGAGCAGCACCTCGGCGCCCATCAGGGTCATGGCGCGGGCCGCCTCCGGGTACCACTGGTCCCAGCAGA
>JAQGIJ010000188.1 GCA_028291285.1 Phenylobacterium sp.
GCCGCCTTCGCCAAGGCGCGCGAGGCGAACGGCCAGGAGCGCCTCCTGGTCAACTGCGCCGGCGGCTCACGCATGCGCGGGCGGATCATCTCCCGGAACAAGGAGACGGGCGCCTGGTCGCACAACAGCATCGAGGACTTCGACGCCACCCTGCAGCTGAACACCGTGGGCACCCTGCGCTGCATCATGAAGAGCGCGGTTGGCATGGCGCCGCTCGAGCCGCTCAACGAGGACGGTGAGCGCGGCGCGATCGTCTCCACCGGTTCGGTCGCGGCCGAGGACGGCCAGATCGGCCAGACCGGCTACACCGCGGCGAAGGCGGCCATCAAGGGCATGACCCTGCAGATCGCCCGCGAGCTGATGCACGTGGGCATCCGCAACAACACCATCCTGCCGGGCATCATGGCGACGCCGCCGATGCTGGCGGTGAAGGACCGCGCGCCGGCGATCTGGGAGGGGCTGAACGCCTCGGTGCCGTTCCCCAAGCGCCTCGGCAAGCCCGAGGAGTTCGCGGACCTGGCGCTCACCATGCTGCGCAACAGCTACTTCAACGGCCAGGTGGTCCGCCTCGACGGCGCCATCCGGATGCCGCCGCAGTAGGGCCAAGCCTCAGCCGGTCCCTTCTCCCCTCGCGGGGGAAGGGGAACGACTTGCGGGTCTACGCCGTCCTCAGGCCGCCAGAGCCGTCTGGGCCCGCGCGCGCAACCGCCGCGCCTCGCGGAAGGAGACCAGCCGGCCGCTCGCCTCGTCCCAGAGCGCCAGCCGCATGGCCCGGAAGCTGTCGAGGAGGGTGATGCGGCTCATCGCCTTCAGCTGCGGGTGGTCGTTCAGCACCTGCGGCAGGCGGTAGAAGGGGATACGGCTGCCCACGTGGTGGACGTGGTGGACGCCGATGTTGGCGGTGAACCAGCGCAGCACCGGCGGCAGGTGCAGGTGCGAGGAGCCCTTCAGCGCCGCCTCGTGCAGGCTCCAGCTGGGGTTGCGCGCCCAGTAGGCCCCCTCGAACTGGTGCTGGACGTAGAACAGCCAGACGCCGATCGAGGCGGCGAGCACCACGATCGACAGGTGCACGACGACGAAGGCGACCGGGCCCGCCAGCAGGATCTCGCCCGCCACCAGCAGCGCCAGACCCAGGTTGTTGCCCAGCACGCTCAGCCAGGCGCGGCGCTCCTTCATCAGGCCGATCGGCGCGCGGTGCTGCAGGACGAACATGTAGCCCGGGCCCACGCCGAACATCACCAGCGGATTGCGATAGAGCCAGTAGCCGAGCCTGAACAACCAGGGCTTGGAGCGGTACTCGTCCACCGTCAGCATCTCCACGGCGCCCAGGGTCCGGCGGTCGAGGTTGCCGGAGGAGGCGTGGTGGATGGCGTGGGTCTGGCGCCAGTAGTCGTAGGGAGTCGCCGTGAGCACCCCGATGATCCGCCCGGTCCAGGCGTTGGCCGTGGGCGAGCGGAAGAAGGCCGCATGCCCGCAGTCGTGCTGGATCAGGAACAGCCGCACCAGGAAGGCGCCGGCCGGCAGGGTCAGCAGCGCGCCCCACCACCAGCCATGGCTCACCAGGATCAGCGCGGCCGCCCAGAGCGTGGCCAGCGGCAGGGCGGTGATCACGATTTCCAGGGCGCTCCGGCCATGGCTCGGACGCTGGTAGCGGGCAAGCGCGGCCTTGAAGGCGCGGGCATCGGTCAAGAGGCTCATTCGGACTCGCGGATGTCTGTAATGGTCGGAACGCTTAGCTAGCTAATGCGACGGATTCTAGGTGGCTATCCATAAGCGCTCGCGAAAAACGCATGAGGCGGCGGGCTGACGCATGCCGCGGTGATATGCCACGGTGGTGCCCAAGAGGGAGGAGGGCGCCGACGCCAGCCCTTCCATGACCAGGGAGGACACTCGTGACCGACGCTCCGCACGCGCGCATCACCGAACGACCGGGCATCATCACGGTCACCATCGACCGCGAAGCCAAGCGCAACGCCATCAGTCCGCAGGTGACCGCCACTCTGTGGGAGGCCGTGCGCGCGCTCGCCGAGCGTGACGACCTGCGCTGCCTGGTGATCACGGCGATCGGCTCCTACTTCACGGCCGGCATCGACCTGGGGGCCCGCACCAGCGATCCGAAGGGCGAGCCGGCGGGCGAGAACCCGCATCCGGGCTGGAACTACCGCCGCAACTACCGCAACCACCACCTGCTCTACGACGAGATGGAGACCATCGAGAAGCCGATCATCCTGGCCGCGCAGAGCACGGTGCTCGGGGCAGGCGTGGAGATGGCCATGTCGTGCGACTTCCGCTTCTGCACGCCGCACACCCTCTGGGGCCTGCCGGAGATCGACCTGGGCGTGGTGGCCGGCTCCGGCGGCTCCAGCCGGCTGACCCGGCTGGTGGGCCCGCATTGGGCCAAGTGGCTGGCGATGGCCGGCCAGCGGGTCACGGCCGAGCGGGCGCTGATGATGGGCCTGGTGCACGAGGTCTATCCGCCGGACGAGCTGATGGAGCGCGTCTACGCCTTCTGCGACCACCTGATCTCGCTGCCGCAGGAGGCGGTGGGCATGGCCAAGCTCGCCGTCGACCTGGCCGCCGACGTGGCCGACCGCAGCGCCCAGCGCCACATCGACCGCATCGTCAACACCAGCCTGGTGGGCTCCCCCGAGCACAACCGCCGCACGGCTCGGTTCAAGAAGTAGCGAAAAGAGGCCCCCCATGAGCGGGGGACCTTCGCTCGCTAAGCCTTCCGCGGCGCCCCCGGCGCGGGCCCCCAGGGACGGGCGAGGGTGCGGTCGGTCTTGCGGGGAACGTAAGCCTTCTCGAGCAGGCCGATCTCCTCCTCGGAAAGCGGCTTGCCGACGGCGGCGACGGGATCGTCCAGCTGGTGCAGCTTGGTGGCGCCGATGATCGGGGCGCTGACGCCGGGCTTGGAGAGCAGCCAGGCGATGGCCACCTGGGCCGGCTTCTCGCCGCGCTGCTCGGCGACCTGCTTCACCGCCGTAATGATGGCGTCGTCGGCCTCGGAGTTGTAGCGGCCGCCGCCCATCGGCGACTGCGAGCGGACGCTGCCGGACCCCTTGCTCCCGGCCAGGGCGCCGGCCGCCAGCGGGCTCCAGGGGATCAGGCCCACGCCCTCCTCGACACAGAGCGGGTTCATCTCCCGCTCCTCCTCGCGGAACAGCAGGTTGTACTGGTTCTGCATGGTGGCGAAGCGCGTCGCGCCGAGCTTGTCGGCCAGGTGCAGGTAACGGGACATCTGGTAGGCCAGCATGGTGCTGCCGCCGATGTAGAGCGCCTTGCCGCTCTTCACGACCTCGTCCAGCGCCTCGATCGTCTCCTCGATGGGCGTGTGATAGTCGTAGCGGTGGATCTGGTAGAGATCGACATAGTCGACGCCCAGCCGCGTCAGGCTGGCGTCGATCGAATGCATGATGTGCTTGCGCGACAGGCCGCCCTGGTTCGGGCCCGAGCCCATCGGGTTGTAGACCTTGGTGGCGACCACAAACTGCTCGCGGCGGCCGAACTGCTTCAACGCCTTGCCGAGGATCGTCTCGCTCTCGCCGCGGGAATAGACGTCGGCGGTGTCGAAGAAGTTGATCCCGGCGTCGAAGGCGCGCTTGACGATCGCCAGGCTCTCGTCTTCCGGGATCATCCAGTCGGCCGTCGTGCCGAAGCTCATCGCCCCCAGGCAGAGGCGCGAGACCTGGAGTCCGGTGGATCCCAAACGCGTATATTCCATCGCTTTCTCCCGTTCCTGTACCAACGGCCCGGGCGCAGCGGCGCAGGGCCGGGCTCTTCAGCTGTTCTCGATCGGTCTCAGGCCAGCTCGCGCGCGCCCATCATGCCGGCCAGGCGCTTGCTGACGATCGCCTCGGCGTCCCGGGCCATGCGCTCGATCAGCTCGCCGGCGGTGGGGATGTCCCTGACGAAGACCTGGGACATGGAGGCCCACCACATGCCGCCTTCGGTGTCGCCGCTGACCAGCGCCGTGCGGCCCCGCTCGCCCGCGGCCAGGTGCGCCACGTCCCTGAACTTGGCGCCCTCCTTCTCCTTCTGGACGATCTCGTCGCTGACGCTGTTCTTCGCCACCCGGGCGGTGTTGTGCATGGTGCGGAAGACGAGGTTGGTGGCGCGCTCGTCGTGCTCGACCATCTTGTCCTTGAAGTTCTGGTGCAGCTCGGCCTCGACCGTGGCGCAGAAGCGCGTGCCGAGGTTCACCGCGTCGGCCCCCAGCGCCAGCGCCGCCACCATGCCGCGGCCGTCGCCGATACCGCCCGAGGCGATGATCGGGATCTTCAGCTGATCCGCCGCCGCGGGAATCAACACCAGGCCGGGGATATCGTCCTCGCCCGGATGGCCGGCGCACTCGAAGCCGTCGATGGACACCACGTCGACGCCGGCGCGCTCGGCCGAGAGCGCGTGGCGGACGCTGGTGCACTTGTGGATGATCTTCACGCCCGCGGCCCGGAAGCCGTCCCAGTGCTCGGTGATCTTCTGGCCCGCCGCGGTCTCGACGATCTTCACACCGCCGTCGATGATCGCCTGGCGGTACTCGTCATAGGGCGGCGGCTTGATGGTCGGGAAGATGGTCAGGTTCACACCGAACGGCTTGTCGGTCATGGTCCGGATCAGCTTGATCTCTTCGGCCAGGTTCTCCGGCGAGCCCATGGTCAGCGCCGAGAGCATGCCGAGGCCGCCGGCGTTCGAGACGGCGGCCGCGAGCCTCGCCCGCCCGATGCCGGCCATGCCGCCCATCACGATCGGATGCCTGATGCCCAGGAGCTCGGTGATGCGGGTCTTGAAAGCCACCTTGGATCCTCTCTCGAAATCACGCGCGCACCCGGCGGCCTGACCGCCGACGCCGATGAAAATAGGCCACGCCGCGGGTGGGCCGCAGCGTTGGAAGGGTTCACTCAGGCTCTTCGGGTCGGCCAGTCAAGTGCCGCTAGGTGAGGCCGCCTACTCCAGGGGATCGAGCGTTTCCCGCGGCTTGTGCCCACGCTGGCGCATGCGCGTGAGGTGCTCCCGGACATCCTTGGACTGGGTGGCGAGGTCGAGCAGGTCGGTGGACATCTTCATGTGGTCGCGCATCCCCATCAGGTCCCAGGCCCGACGGATCAGGGTCTTGGTCATCATCAGGGTGGTGAGCGGCGCACGCGCGATGTTGCGGGCGATCGCCTCGACCGTCTCCTCCAGGGCCTCGGCCGGCACAACCTGGTTCACCGCGCCCCATTCGAGGGCGGTCTTGGCGTCCAGGGTCTTGGATTGAAACAGGTACTCGGCCGCGCGCTTGGCGTTCATGAACACCCAGGGCTCGATCATGGTCTCGCCGGTGGGGAAGCCCAGCGCCTGCGGCAGGGGCATCTGGAAGAAGGCGTCGGGCGTGCAGATGGTGATGTCGGGGATCAGCGCCCAGTAGGAGCCTGCGCCGATGGCGTAGCCGTGCACCTGGGCGATGACCGGCTTGGGGAAGTCCATGAGCGCCAGAACGGGCCAGAGGAAAAGGTCGGCGGAGCTCTTCCAGTGCGTCCCGGTGCGCTCCAGGTCCTCGGTGAATTCCGGGAAATCCACGCTCGTGTCGCCCATGGCGTGGCCGGAGCAGAAGCCCTTGCCGTTGGCCTTGATGATCAGGACCTTCACGTCGTAGTCGCGGTGCGCGAGCTTCAGCGCCTTGTCCATGGCCCAGACCATGCGGCTGTCCTGGGCGTTGGCCTTCTGCGGCCAGTCGAGGATCAGCCGGGCGATGGCGCCGTCCGTCTCGTAGATCACCCGCTCGTCGATATTCTGGCGCTCGGCCATGGCGTCTCCCTCCGCTCGTTCTTACCTCCACCCTAGAGCGCGGTCCGCCGTCCCGCCAAGGCCGAGCGCGCCTCTTGCGCAGGCGAGGCCTGCAAGTCGAATATCGCTGCTAGCTGCGCTCCGCTCACCGCGCAGAGGAGAAAACGCCATGCCCACCGCGATCCAGGATGTGCCGCTGAAGACCATCACGGGTGAGGAGTCCAATCTCGGCGACTACGCCGGCAAGGTGTTGCTGGTGGTCAATGTCGCCTCCAAGTGCGGACTCACGCCGCAGTACGACGCGCTGGAGAAGCTCTATGCCGACAAGCGCGACGAAGGCCTCGTGGTCCTGGGCTTCCCGGCCAACGACTTCGGCGCCCAGGAGCCCGGCAGCAACGAGGAGATCCAGGACTTCTGCCGCGCCACCTTCGGCGTCGATTTCCCGATGTTCTCCAAGATCGCGGTCACCGGACCGGAGCAGCACCCGCTCTACAAGGCGCTGACCCAGGCCTATCCCAAGGCCGCCTCCAAGCCGGGCGCGGACTTCCGCAAGCGGCTGGAGGGCTTCGGCCGGACGCCCAATCCCGAGCCGGGCATCCTGTGGAACTTCGAGAAGTTCGTCGTCGACAAGAAGGGCGACGTCGTTGCGCGCTTTTCGCCGGACGTGCCGCCGGACGACCCCATGGTGCTGGAAGCGATCGACAAGGCGCTCGGGGCCTGATTTTCCAGCGTTTACCGCGGCTCAACCCAAAGAGGTAACATTGCGCCCCGCAACAGGATGGGGAACTTCGCAATGAGCCTCGGCGACAAGGCCGCGCGGGTGGCGCTGACCGACGTCCTCTCCGCTGTGGCGAGTGAGCTCGGCCTGGCGCAGGCCAGCTGCGCCGGGCTCGACTCCACGTTGGGCCGGCTGCTCGACGCCACGCCCGCCGAACGGCGCGGCCCATTGATGCGCGAACTGCACGCGGTGGACCTGCTGAACCAGCAGATCGCCGCCGTCGCGACCTTCCTGGAGCGCCTGAGCCACCGAGCGCCGGACGTCGAGTTCATCGACGTGGGCGAGGCGCTGGGGGCGATCACGCTGGGCGAAGTCGCCGAACGCCTGAGCGTGGGCGTGGGCCAGCCTCCGCGCCTGGCGGTCGCCGCCGAGGAGGACGTCGACTTCTTCTAGGGCTTCCGGCGGCCAGGACCCGCGCCTCGACGTGGGCGCCCCGCGCGTGGCATCCTGCCCGCAGAAGGCGGAGATCCGCCCGCGACCCAGGGAGGCGCAGGACCATGACCCAGGAAACCCTCGAACGGGCGACCTTCAAGACCATGGCGGAGAGCAGCGCGGAGGACTGGCGGCGCATCCTGGGCGCGGCCAAGGAATTCCAGGGCGGCCATGCCGACCGGGTGCTCGAACAGATGCGCCGGCTCGGCGGGGACAGCGGCGGCTTCGCCGTCGACCGGCTGGAGCACAGCCTGCAGACCGCCACCCGCGCGCATCAGGACGGCCGCGACGAGGAATACGTGGTCTGCGCCCTGCTGCACGACATCGGCGACCTGATGTGCCCCACCAACCACGCCGACATGGCCGCGGCCATGCTCAAGCCTTACGTCTCGGAGCGGAACCACTGGATGGTGGCCAACCACACCGTCTTCCAGGGCTACTACTACTTCCATCACCTCGGCGCGGACCGAAACCTGCGGGAGCAGTTCCGCAGCCATCCGGACTTCGACTACACGGCCGAGTTCTGCGCCAAGTACGACCAGAACAGCTTCGATCCCGGCTTCGCCTCGATGCCGCTGGAGGCCTTCGAGCCGATGCTGCGGCGGGTCCTCGCCCAACCCAAGCGCCCGTCCGCCTACCGCGCGGCGCAGGCGGCGGAGTAGAGCGGCGGCCAATGCCGAGACGGAGGGGGCGTCTTACCCCTTCGCCTTCAACGCCGGCGGCGGGTTGTTCAGCGGGTCGGAGCGCTCGATGTAGACCTGGCCCACCTCGCCGTCCCATTCGCAGGGGCCGAAGTTCAGCACGTACATCAGGCCCGGGCCGTCGAGGTCCTTGCCCACCGCCAGCCGCTTCTGCATCGAGGTCCAGATCGAGCGGCGGGTCTGCATGGCGAGCTTCGCCTCGCCGCCGTCCCACCGCAGGTGGATCGGCAAGGTCTCGCCCGACATCTGCAGGCTGGTGAGCCTGGGCGGGTTCAGCACCTCGGCCTGGTGGAAGGTCCCGTCGGGATCGACCACGCACCCGCCCTCCAGGGTGATCACCCCGTCGGGGCGCCAGTAGCTGGAGAAAATGAAGGCGCGGTCGCTGGGGAACAGGCAGCCGGCGATCACATGGCCGCCCCAGGGCTCGCCGGTGTTGCCGCCTCGCGGGCCGCGCGAGTGGTCGCGCCAGCCCGTGCCCTCGATCGGGTAGTCCTTGTCCTGGACGCGCACGGTCCCGCGCGCCCGGTAGAGTTGCTCGTAGTGCTCCTTGGCCCAGCTCTGGCTGGTCATCTCGCCCTTGCCGCCCTTGGCGTGGGCCGACGTGTGGGCGTCCCAGACCGGCGTCACGCACTCGATGTCGAGGTCGATCACCAGCCGGCGGCGCAGGGAATCCGGCGCCAGTCCCTTCTGCATGTCGGCGTCGGCGACGTGCTGGGCGAAGCCGTCGAAGGTGACCTTCCAGCGACGGAAGGGCTCGATGCACTGGAAGGCGAGATTGGCGCCCGCCGGCTTCTTCTCCTGCGGGGTGCGGTAGTAGGCCCACATGGTGAGCAGGCCCTCGCCCTCGGGCAGGCTGACCAGCACCCGGTCCTCCCACATGTCCCACTCGTTGGGGACGCTGCCCAGGTGCAGCCAGAACCCGAGGTCGCTCGTCGGATCGTAGAGGGCGAACAGCAGGTTCTCCGCCCAGAAGGGCTCGGCCGGCCTCTCGGCGACGACGGCCTCCTTCTCGGGCTCCAGGCCGCTGGAGAGGTCGCGCGGGCGCACGGCGCGGCGGTCGTCGATGGTCTCGCTCATGAGGCGGTCTCCAGCTTGCGGCGGAAGGTGCGGATGTCGTTGGCGAGCACCTCGGGGTGCTCCATCCCCGGGAAGTGGCCGCCCGCGCTCGCGCGGGTGATGTGGATCATGTCGTAGGCGCGCCTCAGGAGCGCGTCCGGCGGCGGCACGGCGATGTCCTCGGGGAACAGGCAGAAGCCGGTGGGCAGGGCGCAGCGCTCGCCGGGCGGCAGGATGAAGCCGCTGCGGTCCACCAGATAGCGGTACATCCAGCTCGCCGCGTGGCTGTCGCCCAGCCAGTAGAACATGATGTTGGAGATCAGGTGGTCCAGGTCGAAGGGCGGATCCCGCTCCTGGCCCTTGATCGTCCAGTCGTGGAACTTCTCCAGGATCCAGGCGGCGATGCCGGCCGGCGAGTCCGTCATGGCGTAGGCGAGGCTCAGCGGCTTGAAGCCATGCGCCTGCTGATAGGCGGTCTCGCCCGCCTGTCGCGCGGCCATGCGCTCCATGTGCGCGGCTTCCTCCGGCGTGAGCGGCTCGGTCCCGACGGAGGCGGCGTTCTGCAGCACGGCGGTGTTCAGGTGCAGACCGAGCAGGCCCGGCGCCTTGTCGACCCCCATCCAGGAGCTGACCACCGCGCCCCAGTCGCCGCCGTGGGCCATGTAGCGTTCGAAGCCGAAGCCTTCGCGCATCATCTGCGCCCACAGGCGGCCAACCTCGCGCGGGGAGATCGGGCCCGCGGGCGCCTCGGAGAAGCCGCAGCCGGGCAGGCTCGGCACGACCACCGTGAAGGCCTCCGCCTCGTTGCCGCCGAACCACTCCGGGTGGGCCAGCGGCGCCACCATGTCCAGCAGCTCGATCGGCGAGCCCGGCCAGCCGTGGGTCATGACCAGCGGCATCGGGTTGGGCCCGCTGCCGCGCTCGACGAAGGCGTGGATGCGCATGCCGCCGAGCAGGATCCGGTACTGCTCCAGGCTGTTGAGCCGCGCCTCCCAGGCCCGCCAGTCGTAGCCGTCGCGCCAGCGGTCCACGACCTTGGCCATGAACGGCAGGCTGGTCCCCATGGCCCAATCGGGGCCGGCGGCGGGCCTCGGCCAGCGGGTCCGGGCGAGCCGCTCGCGAAGGTCGGCCAGCACCTCGTCGGGCACGGAGATACGGAAGCGTTCTGCGCTGATCGCGCCGGTCGCGCCGTCCATGGCCTGCCTCCTCTTCGATGGGCCCCGTCAGGCCAGTCTTCAATCGTTCCAGCCGCTCCAGCGGGATTCCAGCGGTCCGGCGCTGGGGGCGTCGAGCAGCCCCGCGAGCCATTCCATCTCGCCGTGATCGGAGAGCGAGGCGGCCTGCTCGGCCGTGATCTGGCCCGTCGCCTGCAGCATCGCGGGCAGCCGCACCATGACCAGGCGCGAGCGCAGGGCGTTCAGCACCAGGTGCCAGTCGAGGTTCTCGGCCGGGCGGCCCGCCAGCTCCTGCCAGAGCGCCACCGTCTCGCGCGGCGTGCCCAGTCCCGCCGGCCGCGGGATCCCGCGGCCGGCGGTGTAGTTCTGGTCCATCAGGGTCCACCAGGCGAGGTCGCACTCGGCGCCCGCCAGCGAGACCATGTCCCAGTCGAGGACCGCGGCGCAGCGGGTCCCCTGGTAGATGATGTTGGGCATCCGGCTGTCGCCCCAGGAGAGCCCCGGCGGCGGGTTCTTCGGCAGGTTGTCGACCAACCACTGCGAGGCCTTGCCGACGATCGGGAAGCGCGTCCCGCCGCACCACTCGGCGTAGTTCAGCCAGTGCCTCAGCTCCTGCTCCAGGCCGTCGGCGCCCAGGTGCGGCCGCTCTAGGAAGGCGAACTTGCGGTGATCGAGCCGGTGCAGCCGGGCCATCACGTCCACCGTGTCGCGCCACATCTCGCGCCGCTCGTCGGCGGACAGATCCACCACCCAGCCGGTGTCGTAGAAGTTCGGATTGTCCGAGGGCACGCGGCCCGCGACCCGTTCCATGACGAAGAAGGGATGGCCGAACAGGCCCGGGTCCGGCTCGAAGCCGACGACCGGCGGGGAGGGGATCTCCGGCTCGCGGCTCAGCACCTCGTACATGCGGTAGTGGGTGTGGACGTCCATGCCCAGGAAGAGGTGCTCGCTGGCGCCCACCCGCACGACGTAGCCGACCTCGGTGGGTGCGCCCGCGATGTTGCGCACAGCCTCGACCAGCAGGGTCTCGTTGGCCACCCCGGCGCCCGTGGGCAGCCGCAGGCTCAGCACCTCCAGGTCGGCCGCGTCCGGCACGTGGCGGCGCAGCCAGGCCTCGATGCCCGGACGGACGGCGTCCAGGTCGCGCAGCTGCAGCTTGGTGGGGATCTGCACCCGGTTCGAGGTCGAGACTTCGACCGCCATCCTCGCTTCCTCCAGTTGCGCCGCCCCGTCTTTCGCGCGGGTGTCGGCAGATGGCCCGCTCAGACGGCGCGGAACACCGGGATCCTATAGTCGCCGCCGGCCAGCGGCTCGATGGAGACCTTCACCGGCATGCCCACCCGCACCTCCTCGGCCGTGAGGTCGGGGATCCGGCTCGGGATGCGCACGTGCGGCGCCTCCTCCGGCGTCACCAGGGCGATCACGTAGGGCAGCAGCTCGTCGAAGCCGGGCGCCACCTTCCGGTGCTCGACGATGTAGGTGTAGATGCTTCCCCGCCCGGAGAGCGGCTCCATGGCCAGCTCGCCCGCGCAGTGGCGGCAGCGGGCGATCATCGGGAACTGCCAGGCCCGGCAGTCCTCGCATCTCTGGATCGCCAGCTGGCCCTTGGCCAGGTGGTCCCAGAAGGGCTCGGAATCCAGCGAGGGCAGGGGCTGGGGCGGGGCTTCGACCGCTCTCGTCTTCAGCTCAGTCTCGGGCATAGATCAGTCCTCCGCCGTAGGGGCCCGTGCCGGCGGTCACCAGGGCGAGTTCCGCGTCCGCGACCTGGCGCTCGCCCGCCTGGCGCCTGAGCTGCAGGACCGCCTCGTAATGGTGGTTGAGGCCGTGAATGTAGGCTTCGGACAGAAGCCCGCCGTGCGGGTTCATCACCACCTCGCCGCCGTAGCTGGCCTTGCCGGAGGCGTAGTAGTCGCCGCACTCGCCCTTGCCGCAGAAGCCGTAGTCCTCGACCGTGGCGATGGTCGTGTAGGTGAAGCAGTCGTACATGCAGGCGAGCTGCATGTCGGTGGGCTTGAGGCCCGTCTTCTCCCAGAGCCTCGGGGCCACCTTCGCCGAATAGAGCGCCGTCAGGTCCGGCCATTGGTCGGTGTGCGGGCTCATGAAGCTCTCCTGGCCCAGCATGCGGACCGGTTGCTGCTTCAGGTCGGCCGCCCGCTCGCGGGTGGTGACCAGCAGCGCGCAGGCCCCGTCAGCCTCCAGCGCGCAGTCGTAGAGCCGGAAGGGATCGTAGATGAACCGCGACGCCATGTAGGCGTCCATGTCGAGAGGGGTCCGCGCGATCGCCGCCTCGTTCTTCACCGCGTGGGCGCGGGTGACGATGGCGACGTGGCCGAGGTCCTCGTAGGTCGTGCCGTACTCGTGCATGTGCCGGCGGCAGTACATGCCGAACCACTGGCCCGGCGCGAGGTAGCCGTGCGGGCCGCCGTACTGGCCGTCGCCGGGCGCCTCGACCTTGCCCTCGAAGGTGCCGAACCGCTTGCCCGAACGGCTGTTGAGCGAGCGGTAGACGAGGGCTGCGTCGCAGGCCCCGCTCTCGACCATGTGCACCGCGGTCGCGACGGCGAGGGTGACGACGTTGCCGCCGCCGACGATGTCGAGCGGCACGCGAAGACCGTCGAGGCCGAGCTGGTAGCCCACCTCCGCCGAGCTCACCGAATCCGCCACGGCGAAGTTGACGATGCCGTCCACCTCGGAAGCCGCCATGCCGGCGTCGTCCAGCGCAGCGCGGCAGGCGTCAACCGCCAGGCGGCCAGTCGTGCGGCCGGAGTTGCGGCTGTAGTCGGTCCGACCGATGCCCGCGATCACCGCCTCGCGCGGCGTGCGCTTCTCCGCCATGTCGCCTCCCCGGCGTTCTCTTTGTTCAAGTCCTAAGCAAACGCCCGTAGCTCGACGAAGTCGAGGTTTGCTTCGCGCGGCAGGCGCAACATCTGCACAAGCATCGCCGCCATGGTCTCCGGCGAGACCGCGGCGGTGGCGACCGACGCCTGCCCGGAGGCCTGCACCGCGGCGTAGAAGGCCTCCATCCGCTGCGGGTCCCACCCCGCGCCGAGGCTGCTGCCCGAAACCTGGCCGGAGCGCAGCACGGTCACACGGATGCGATCGGGCTGCAGTTCGGTGCGCAGGCCCGTCGACAGGTTCTCCAGCGCCGCCTTGGTGGCCGCGTAGAGGGTCAGGTAGGGGAAGGGCAGGCGCACGGATTCCGAGGAGACGTTGACGATATCGCCGCCGCCGGCCTCGC
The DNA here is from genome assembly GCA_028291285.1 of Phenylobacterium sp. The sequence goes on from JAQGIJ010000188.1 coordinate 13,144, forward strand.
GCAGAAGCGGGATCGCGTCACGGATGCAGTAGATCGGGCCGGCCAGGTTGGCGTCGATCTCGGCGCGGATCTCCTCGTCGGTGGACTCCTCGATCTTGTGCAGCAGGCAGGCGGCGGCGTTGTTGACGAGGCCGTGCAATTGGCCGTGGCGGGCGCCGATCTCCTGGAAGGCGGCGCGCACCTGGTCGGCGCGGCCGATGTCGCAGGGGATCGCAAGGGCGCCTTCGATCTCGCGGCCGGCCGCCTCCAGCTCCGGCGAGGGCCGGGCGAGCAGAACGACCTTGGCGCCCTCGTCGGCGAGCGCGCGGGCGAACCGGAGCCCCATGCCCTTGGAGGCTCCGGTAATGGCGTAGACGCGGCCCGCGAGGGCCTCGAGTGCGCCCATCTCAGCCCCAGACGAGGGGCAGTCGCGGCACGGCGATCAGACCCGGGGATGCGGTGTGCGAGGCGCCCGGCTTCATGCGGAATTCCGGCACGCGGCGCAGGAACTCCTCGAGCGCGATGCGCAGCTCGCGTCGGGCCAGGTGCGAGCCCAGGCAGCGGTGCGGGCCGCCGGCCAGGGTGAAGTGGCGGTTCGACGGCCGGTCGAAGCGGATCTCGCGGGGGTCCTCAAACTCGGCCGGATCGAAGTTGCCGGCCGCGTTGAAGGCGATGATATGATCGCCCTTCTTGATCAGCTGCCCGTGGATCTCGTGGTCTTCCAGCACCAGGCGGTTGGAGTTCACCAGCGGCTGGACGCGCAGGAACTCCTCGATCGCGTCCGGGATCAGGGCCGGCTTGTCGCGCAGGGTCCGCTGCAGCTCGGGCCTGAGCGCCAGCCTGCGGAACATCAGGGAGTTGGTCGCCGCCACCGTGTCCAGCCCGCCGACCCACAGGAAGGTCACCGTGCCGATGATCTCCTCCTCGGTCAGCGGGCGGCCTTCGACCTGGCCGTGGACGATATGGCTGGTGAGGTTGTCCTGCGGCTTGGCGCGGACCTCCTCGATGAAGCTGCGCAGATAGGCGATGGCCGAGCCGATGCCCCACTTCATCTTCTCGACGTCGCCGAAGGAGTGCAGGATGGCGTATTCCCAGGAGAGGAACTCATCCATCTTCTCGGCCGGGAAGCCCATCAGGTCCATGAACACGCGGACCGGGTAGACGCGTCCGTAGTCGTAGGCGGCGTCGCACTCGCCCTTGTCGATGAAGCTGTCGATCAGGCCGTTGATGGTCGCGCGGATGCGCGGCTCCATCTGGCCGATCGCCTTGGGCGAGAACCACGGGTTGAGCAGGATCCGGTATTTGCCGTGCTCCGGCGGATCGACCGCCAGCGGCAGCATCCGGAAGGTCTCGCCCACCAGGGACTGGAAGTTCGCGGCCCCCTCGGTCGAGTAGAGCTTCTCGTTCTGGTAGACCTCGCGGATGTCCTGGTAGTGGGTGACCACCCACGCGCCCTGGAACAGCCCTGGCACGCCGTGCGTGGTGAAGAACAGCGGCGGCAACGCCTCATAGACGTCCTTGGTCACGCTGAACGGATCCTCCAGCGTGTTGGCGTTCAGCCAGTCGTTGATGTCGTAGAGCAGCGAGGTCGGGACATGCGCCGGCGCCTTGGCCGGATCGCCGGGGCGCACGCCGGGCAGGCGTTCGAGAAGGGCTTCGCTCATGGTTCCTCCAACCGGCCGAGGCGCCGGTCCGCGGCGCCGGGTCTGCGCCCGGCGCCGCGGCGTTTCAGGTCGTCAGGCGGCTTCGTGCTGCTCCGGCTCCGGGGCGCGGCCGGCCTCGACGAACAGCTTCATGATATCGGCGGAGGTGACCACGCGGGTCTCGCCTTCGGGGATCGGCCGGTTGCCGGCGCCCGAGCGCGGCTGGGTGTCCACGTGCGTCGCCAGGGCCCGCAGGGCCGCCACCGTGCACTGCTCGCGCGGGAGCGCCTTGAACGGATCGAAGCTGTAGGTCCGCATGGCGTTGAGGTGGGTGATCTTGTCGATCTCCGCGTCCGGCACGCCGTCGAGGCTACGCATCAGGTACTCCGGCGCGTCCGGCCAGAGGGTGTCGGAGTGCGGGTAGTCGCACTCGTAGCAGATGATGTCGACGCCGATGTCGTGGCGGTTCTTCACCCCGAACTTGTCGTCGATGAAGCAGGTGATGAAGTGCTCACGGAAGATGTCCGAGGGC
>JAQGIJ010000213.1 GCA_028291285.1 Phenylobacterium sp.
CGGCGTCCACCGAGCAGTAGAGGGCGCGGGCCGCCGGCGCGCCGTAGCGGCGCATGATCCGCTCCAGCATCGGCCCCCCGGTGAAGGAGAGGTAGAGGTCGTAGCCCGGGATCAGTTCGGGGTTCAGGTACTCCTCGTCGCCGGCCGCCAGCTTGGCGAGCGTGACCGGCGTGTCGATGTCGTAGAAGGCGCTGACGCCGCGCGCGGTGTGCTGCACCCAGGCCCCGACCGCCACGCCCTCGGGCACATAGGAGCCGACGATCACCGCATCGGCGCCCGCCACGGCCTCGGCCCAGCGGGTCTTCAGCTCGTCGAGGTCGGCGTAGAGGGCGAAGCGGCAGAATCCGGGCTTCGCCAGGTCCCGGTGCGCGGCGTACCAGGGCGCGTCGCGCTCGAGGAACAGCACCTCGTGGCCGCGGGCGGCGAAGGCGCGCAGCAGCGCCCGATAGGTTGTGGCGTGGCCGTTGCCCCAGGAGGACGACAGGCTGAGGCCCAGGACGACGAGCTTCACGCGAGGCTCCTTTCGCGCTTGGCGGCGGCTTCCTGGCGCAGCAGCCCGTCCACCTCGACGGCGCGGCGGGCGTAGGTGTGCTCGGCGATGATCCGCTGGCGGGCCGCCTCGCCGATCGTCCGGGCCCGTTCGGGCGTGAGCCCGGCCAGATGCTCGGCCACGTCCTGGCCGTCGCGGGCGACCAGCACCTCCTCGTCCGGGGTGAGGAACAGCTCGACGCCCTCCCAGGCGTCGGTGATCAGGCAGGCGCCCGCGCCCGCGGCCTCGAACACCCGGGTGGCCGGCGAGAAGCCCACGTCGGCCATCGAGTCGCGCGCGACGTTCAGCACCGCCAGCGAGGAACAGTTGAAGGCGTTGTGGTCGGCCGTGCCGAGGTGGCCGATCCGGCGGACGTTGGCCGGCATGGCCTTGTCGTCCCAACCATTGCCGCCGATCAGGAAACGCCGCTCGGGCAGCCGCCCGGCCGGCTGCAGGAAGAAGCGCTCCACACGAGCCTCACGGTCCGGCAGGCGGTTGGCCAGGAAGTTCAGGTCGCCTGCGAACCTCGGATCGACCGCGACCGGATGGTGCGTCGCGGGATCGAGCGCGTTGTAGATCGGCCGGCAGAGCCTCGCGCCGACGGCCTGGTAGCCGCTGATCACCGGCGGGCCGCCGCCGTAGGTCAGCACCAGGTCCAGCTGGCGCAGCACCCGATGCATGAGAAGCGCGGGATCCTCCCGCAGCGACGCCAGGGTCGCGGGCGCATCCACGTCCCAGAAGATCTTCAGCGCGTGCGGCGCCGCCAACGCCATCACGCCCTCCAGCAGCTCGTCGTCGAACACCCCCACCCCGCTGGCCTTGACCACGACGTCGGCCTCGGCCGCCCTGGCGATCACGCGCTGGCAGGCCTCCGGCGTCGCTGGATAGACCACGACCTTGGCGTAGGGCGGCGGGTCGATGTCCCGGTGCTGCTGGCGCTCGAAGGCGTCGGGCTCGTAGAAGGTGATCTCGTAGCCGCGCCCGGCGAGCTCGCTCAGCAGGCCGCGGTAGTAGGTGGCCGCCCCGTTCCAATAGGCGGAGAGCAGGCTCGAGCCGTAGAAGGCGATCTTCATTCGACGGTCTCCAGGTCGGCGGGCTGCTGGGCGAGCCGGGCGCAGACCGCCAGCAGCTCGTCGGCCCGGTGGCCGCAGGTGTGGCGCTCTAGGATCTGCGCCAGGCCGGAGCGGGCCAGGTCGCGGCGCAGCTCGGGATCGGCCGCGAGCGCGCGCAGGTGACGCGCCATCTCCGCCCCGTCGCGGGCGACGAGGAAGTCCTCGCCAGGTCGGAAGAGATTCTCGCTGTCGGACCAGGGCGCCGAGACCAGGGGGATGCCGCAGGCCAGCGCCTCGAAGACCCGGATCGTCGGGATGCCGGGCAGCAGTTCCAGGTAGAAGCGGCGCGGGACATGCACCGTGGCCAGGTGGCGCGCGAACACCTCCGGCGCGCGGGCATTGGGCAGCCAGCCGCGGTAGCGCGCGCCGTAGCGTCTCAGCATCGCCAGCGCCTCCTCGGGGTAGCGCACGCCGTAGATGTCGAGCGGCAGGCCCGCGGCCCGGGCCGGCGCCATCAGGAAGCTCTCGAGCTCGGCCGTGCGCTCGCCGTCGCCCCAGTTGCCGATCCAGACCAGGCCCTCGCGCGCGCCTTCCTGCGCCGGCGGGTGGAACAGCGCGACGTCCGCCGCCTCGTGCCAGACGAAGACCCGGCTTCCCCAGCCCCAGCGGCGGTAGACCTCGGCCAGGGTTTCGCCGAAGGCCAGCACCCCGTCGTAGCCGGCGAGGTCGAAGGCGCCGATCGCCTCGGGATCGCTGACCGCGCGGTGGTGGGTGTCGTGGAACAGCAGGGCGAAGCGCCCGCCGCTGGCCCGCGCCCGCCCGATCCCGGCGACCAGCTCGGGATCGTTCCATTCGTGGACGATGACCAGGTCGGCGCCGTCGAGCGCCTCGGCCAGGTCGACGTCGCCCCCAAAGGCCGTCGAGCTCAGCTCCGGATAGGCGGCGCGATAAGCGTCGAGCCCGGCCACGCCGTGGTCCGCCAGCAGGTTCTGCAGGCTCCAGCCGCCCTGGGGCTCGAACACCCGCACCTGGTGGCCGCGGCGGATCAGCTCGCGCAGCACGCCGCGCAGGAAGTGGGCGTTGCCGTGGTTCCAGCAGGAGGCCAGCGAATGGGTGAAGTAGACGATCCTCATTCGGCCGCCTCGACGCGCGCGGCCCGGAAGCGCTCAGGGCGGCGCAGCCGGTAGATCGCCAGCATGCCGGCCGTCATCGCGTCTGCGCTGTAGCGTGCGGCGCGGGCGCGCGCCTCGCGGCTCAGGCTTTCGCGCCGCAGGGTGTCGGCGAGCAGCTCGCGGCAGACTCCGGCGAAGGCGCGCGGCTCGTCCGGCTCGGCGAACACGGCCGCGCCGTCCCAGAGCTCGCGGAAGGTTGGGATGTCGGACAGCACCAGGGCGCAGCCGGCCTGGGCCGCCTCCAGCACGCCCAGGCCGAACGGCTCGTAGAGCGCGGCCGAGGCGTAGATCGGCGCCCGCGCCAGCCAGGCGGCGATCGCCTTGGGCGCCAGCCGGCCCAGCGCCTGGGCGTGGCGCAGGGCGACCGGCGCGCCCTGCGGCCCCTGCAGCGGCCC
>JAQGIJ010000215.1 GCA_028291285.1 Phenylobacterium sp.
CTTGGCCGAAGGTGTCGATGCCGAGCTCGTCGGCGACGGCGGGCGAGAGGTTCACCACCGCGGCGCCGGTGAACGGGCTGCGGCCGCCGATCACCTGTTCGTCGCGGGCCGGCGTGGCGGGCGCGGCTTCGGCGCGGACGCTCACCGTCTGGCCCTGGCCGCCGCGGCGCAGCGCGATGCTGACGTTGTCGCCGGGCCGGTGGGCGCCGAACGCATAGTTCACGGCCGAGGCGTCCACGGCAGGGTGGCCGTCGACGGCGGTCACCACGTCGCCCTGGCGCACGCCGGCGCGCGCCGCAGGTCCGCCGGGCCAGACCTCAGCCACCAGCGCCCCCGACGGCGTGGCGAGGCCCAGGCTGCGGGCCATCTCCGGCGTCACGCTCTGCAGCCGCGCGCCGAACCAGGGTCGGATCACCGAATGCCCACCGCCCGCGGCGGTCTCCACCACCCGGCGCACCAGGGCCGCGGGGATGGCGAAGCCCACGCCCGAGGAGGTGCCGGACTGGGAGAGGATGAAGCTGTTGATGCCGATCAGGTCGCCGTTCATGTCCACCAGCGCCCCGCCGGAGTTGCCCGGATTGATGGCCGCGTCGGTCTGGATATAGGAGCTGGCCGCGTCGCCGGACGGGTCGGCGGTGCGGTTCAGCGCCGAGATGATGCCGTTGGTCACCGTCTGGCCGACGCCGAAGGGGTCGCCGATGGCCAGCACCAGATCGCCCACCTGGGTCTCGCCGGTGTCGTTGATGGCCAGCGTCGGCAGGTGGCCGCCGGGGACCTCGATCTTCAGCACCGCCAGGTCGAGGCGGGCGTCGGCGAGCAGCACCTTGGCCGGGAACTCCCGGCGGTCGGCCAGCGCCACGGTGATCTCCTGGCCGCCTTCCACCACGTGGTTGTTGGTGACGATGACGCCGTCGCCGCGGACGATGACGCCCGAGCCCAGCGAGCCCTCGATCCGGTTGCGCGGCGCGCCCAGGCCGAAGAGCTCCCAGAACGGGTCCGCCTGCTGCCGCACCATCCGCTTGGAGGAGATGTTCACCACCGCCGGCGCGGCCTTCTTCACGACCGGCGCGAACGACTGGCGCATGGCCAGCGCGCTGGTGGGCACGCTGCGGGTCGGCAGCGGCAGCTGGGCGGTCTGGGCGCGGGGCTTGCCGGACGGCGAGCAGGCGGCGAGCAGGACGACGGCAAGGATCAGGACGCGGTGTGCGCGCATGGGGTCTCCGGGTCGACGGCAGGAAGGGCGGACCTAGGCCAAGGTTTCAGGCGCAAATTGGGCATGGCGCGAGCCAAATTCCAGGGCCGGGCGGCGCGTCAGGCCGGCTGCTGCGCCGTACGCGGGGCGCGGACCATCAGGCCGACGGCGATCAGGGCGGCGATGGCGTGCAGCAGGGCGGCCAGCAGGAAGCCGGCGCCGGGGAGCTGAGGATGGCCCGGCGCCACGAACCAGGCGTAGACGTAGCCGAAGGTCAGCGGCGCGGCGATGCCGGCGAGGCCCCCCAGGCTGGCGTTGGCGCCCTGCAGCCGCCCCTGCTCGCTCGACGCGACGCGGCGCGTGATCAGCCCCTGGTAGCCGGGGCCGAAGAGGCCGATCAGGGCGAAGACCGGGATGGCGGCCAGGAAGACGACCCCGTTCGGCGCCAGGCCGAAGAGGGCGAAGCCCAGGCCGCCGCCGACCAGGCCTGCGATCAGCGCGCCCCACTCGCCGACCAGGGAAATCACGCGACGCACCAGCAGCCCCTGCACCAGGATGTTGCAGACCCCCACCAGCGCCAGCGCCGGTCCGGTGACCTTCAGCGACCAGCCGTAGCGGTTGGAGGCGTAGAGGATGAAGAGGGTCGGCAGGACGTTGTTCGCGAACTGCAGCAGCAGGTTGACGGCGGAGAGCGAGAGCAGCTCGCGGTGCGAGGCGAGGAAGCTTAGCGAGCCGACCGGGTTGGCCTTGGCCCAGGCGAACCGGGCGCGGTTCTCGGGCGCGAGCGACTCCGGCAGCACGACGGCGCCGTAGACCACGCCCAGCATCGTCAGCCCCGCCGCGGCCAGGAACGGCAGCCGGATCCAGACGTCGCCCAGCACCCCGCCCAGGCTGGGCCCAAGGATGAAGCCCACGCCCCAGGCCGCGCCGATCACGCCGAAGGTGGCGGCGCGCTTCTCCTGTGGCGTCACGTCGGCGATATAGGCGTTGGCCACCGCCAGGCCGGCCGCCGTCAGGCCCGAGATCACCCGGCCGAGGAACAGCCAGCCGAGGCTGGGGGCGAAGGCCATCAGCAGGTAGTCGAGCGAGAGGCCGAGCAGCGAGATCAGCAGCACCGGCCGGCGGCCGAACCGGTCGGAGAGCGCGCCCAGCACGGGGGCGGCGAAGAACTGCGCCACCGCCCAGACCGCGGTGGTCAGGCCGATGAAGCGCCCCGCCGCGCCGGCGTCCCCGCCCTCGAAGCGCTGGATCAGCGGCGGCAGCACCGGGATGACGATCCCCAGCGACAGCACGTCGAGGCAGACGCTCACCAGGATGAAGCCTATGGCGGCGCGCCGGGCCGGCGGAGCTTCGGCGGTCGAGGCGGTCATGGGGTCCTCCGGCGCGCGCGAAGATCAAACAAATGAGGGACTGGCGCAACCGCGTCATGGCGACCCGACGAGATCGCGAAGAAGCACCCGCAAGCCCGGCGTGGCCGCCTATTCGTCCCGCGTCGCGACGGCGTCGCCGAGCCGGCCCAGCTGGGCGCGCCACCATTCCGCGAGGCGTGCGAGCAGCGCCGGGTCGAGAAAGCCGTGGCGGGCGGCGCTGTCCGCCGGCACGGCCGCGAAGCCGCGGTGCTCGACGCTGACGCGGGTCTCGGTCCCCAGCGGCGCGAACCGCACCTCGACCTCGGTGCTCAGGTCGGGCGGGAAGCTCGCCTGGCGCCAGGAGAAGACGAGGCGGTGCGGCGGGTCCCAGGCCAGGATCCGGCCGATCTCGAAGACCTTGCCGCTGTCCAGGGTCTCGGTCAG
>JAQGIJ010000226.1 GCA_028291285.1 Phenylobacterium sp.
ATGAGCGCGGGCGCGTTTCGTTCCAAAGAGTGTGAGAGTTGCGGATTCGAGTTCGGCGCAGGCGACATCGCTAAGCGCCCGTGGGTCACCGGCATGACCCGGATCTCCGGCGCAACTAGTACCGGCTATGGGACGAGTTCATCGACTCAGTATGGCTCGTCGGGGAGCATCAGCCGCCGGCAGGGGTCTCGCCAGGCCACGCGGTACTCGTCTGGCCGAACCGTCACCCATGAGAACGCCCTATGGATTTGCAACGGTTGCTGGGACGCTGAGCAAGCACGGCGGCGTACCGAGTTCTTTCTGAAGGTGGTGGGTGGCGGAATCCTGGCCCTCGGCGTCGTAATCTACTTGGCGCTCCAGGGCGGCCACGGCTCGAAAAGCAACATCAGCACCAACCCGCCGCCGACCCCCGTATCCTCGGCCGAGGCGGTGACACCACCCCCCGCCTCGAGGCCGGAGGATGCTGTCCCTGCTGGCGGCCAGAGCGCTCCGGCGGCCGAAAAGCGAAACGAGGAGCAACCCGCAGAGGTAGCCACAGACGCGGAGGTCATAACGCCGACAAACAACGCCACGCTGCGAGACAACATTCTGGACGCCCTGGAAGATGGCCGCAGTCGTCAGTGGAAGGCTGATGGCGTTTACGGTGCAGTTAGCGTGAGCACTGAACAGCAAGCCTCCGGCCAGAGCTGCCGCAATTACCGGTACACTATCGAAAGACCCGTTGGAGATGGTGCGCCGCACGACGGGGCGGCCTGTCGAGTGGACGGCGGCGCGTGGAAATTGGGCGGATGATTCTGATGCGGCCAGGAAGCTAGCCGCGCCAGATGCCGTACAAAGCTATTCACGCTTACCCACTGACTGATGTTGGTTGAGGTCGCATTTCCGCGCGGCGCGCCACGTCAGCTCACCACCCCGAACTGTCCTTCGGAAGGTCCGGATCGCGGCGCCGGGCCTGCCGCGATCCGGAGGCCGGTTAGAGCTCGACCTGCTCGGAGAGAGCGAGCGCGTCGTCGACCTCGATTCCGAGATAGCGGACCGTGCTCTCGATCTTGCGATGCCCGAGTAGGAGCTGGCAGGCTCGGAGGTTGCCTGTCCGCTTGTAGATCAACGCCACCTTCGTCCGGCGCAGGCTATGCGTGCCGAAGGCGCGCGGCTCCAACCCGACCGCGCCAACCCACTGGTCCACCAGCCGCGCGTACTGCCGGGTCGTGATGTGATCGCCCGCGCGGCTCCGACTCGGGAACAGCCAATCGCCTTCATCGCGCCCGCGGCGCTCGAGCCAGGCTAGAAGCGCCTCGCGCGTCGGTTCGGTGATCTCGAACGGGACCGGACGTCCGGTCTTCTGCTGGATGACGGTGGCGCGGTCACGGAGCACGCCACCCGGCGCGATGTCGCTTACCTTCAGCTTCACGAGGTCGCAACCCCGCAGCTTGGCGTCTATCGCGCAGTTGAACAGCGCAAGATCCCGCACCCGGCCCGACGCTTTCAGATGATGCCGGATAGCCCAGATGTGCTTCGGCTTGAGCGGCGGCTTCGGGCCGATCATTCGGCCTGTGTTCCACGGGCGCGGCGGGACGCGGAAGAGGTCAAGTTGAGCCATGGCTCACCTCCAGCTGGCCCCAGCCCCATTTTGTCCGCCGCCGCTCTCCGCCTTGGCCGCGCCAACAGCGGACATGGTGATCAATCCGGAAAGCGGACCAAATTCGGTCGGCCTAGGCGCCCCGGTCTGCGGCGGTCGAACAAGCGCCATCACCGAGCCTCAACCGTAGCAGACGGACCGCATGCGGCTGAACCTCGCTTGTGAACCGCGCGCCAAAGGCTCCTCGGTTGGCATGTTCGGAGACATCCCTCACGCAATACGACCGCCCGGTGAGGCCAAGCGTCGCCGGGTCCACGGTGATCTTGAGGGGTCTCGGCCCGCGATTGAGTAAGGCGACGGCTGTTCCGCTGTCGGCGAGCGGACGGGCCCAGATATCGATGTCTCCGAAACGGCGCACGCGATCGCCGGCCCTTGCCGCCGCGTCCTGGTCGATCGCGATCACCTCCGGGTCCGCGAGAATGGCGCGGACTTCCGGCGTCATGGCGCGGACGTCGTTCCCAGCCATTAGCGGCGCCGCCAGAACCGCCCACAGCACGAATTGAGCGCGCTGCTCGTCAAGGCTCATCCCGCCGTTCCCGACCTCCAGCATGTCGGGATCGTTCCAGGCCTCGGGCCCAGCAAAGGGAGCGAGCCCCGCCTGGCGGTCGAGCACTTGCAGCACGCCCATGTTCATCTCGATCGGGGTGATGTTCGCCACCCCGACGGCCTCTCCAGTGGGATGGAGCGGCGGCTGGTCGAAGGCGTCGCCGATATCGCCTGTGGTCCGCCACATGTTCCCGACGCTTGGCGCCCAACGCGCTGGGTCGGAAAGACCCCACTCGCAGATGCTGAACAGGATCGGCCTCCCGGTGGCCGCCAAGGCGTCGCGCATGCGAGCAAAAGCTGTCGGCGCATCGAGGCCCCGACTATGGCACCAGTCGTATTTCAAGAAATCGACGCCCCAGCTGGCGTACGTCCGGGCGTCTTGCGCCTCGTGCCCAAGGCTGCCGGGGCGGCCTTGGCAGGTTCGGTCGCCGACGTCCGAGTAGAGCCCGAACCTTAGCCCCTTGGCGTGCACATAGTCGGCCAAGGCCTTCATGCCCGATGGAAAGCGCGCCGGATCGGCCTGTATCGCGCCGTCGGAGGCGCGGCCCACCTGCCAGCAGTCGTCGATCACGACGTACTGATAGCCCGCGTCGCGCAGACCCGAGGCGACCAGGGCGTCGGCTTGTTCGCGGACCAGCATCTCCGAGACATTGCACCCAAAATGGTGCCAGCTGTTCCACCCCATCGGCGGTGCGCGGGCCATGCCGTTGTCGAGCGCCCATGCCGTCTGTGTTGCCATCAAGGCGACGATTGCGGCGATGCCTGCAGATAGGCGCATCGGGCCAAG
>JAQGIJ010000247.1 GCA_028291285.1 Phenylobacterium sp.
CAGGTTCACCGGCGCGTAGTCGAAGGCCAGGCCTTTGAGGTTGAGCGCGATCCGCACGCGGTAGGGCGCGGTGGCGCGCCAGTAGCTGTGCAGGACCAGGGTCATCGCTCAGCCCACCTGGAAGGCGAGCTTGCCGACGCCCTCCACCTCGCCTTCCACCTTGTCGCCGCGAACCAGCGGGCCCACGCCTTCGGGCGTGCCGGTGTAGATCAGGTCGCCAGGCGCAAGGCGCCACAGCTTGGAGGCCTCGGCGATCACCTCGGCGACGTTCCACAGCATGTCGGCCACGGTCGCGTCCTGGCGCGTCTGGCCGTTGACGGAGAGCTGGATGCGGCCCTGCGGCGGGGGGCCGCTCCAGCGCCGGATCGCCGAGATCGGCGCGGCCTGGTCGAAGCCCTTGGCGGCCTCCCAGGGCTGGGCCTTGTCCTTGGCCGCGTTCTGCAGATCGCGGCGGGTGAGGTCCACGCCCACCGCGTAGCCGAACACCAGCTCCAGGGCCCGCGCGACGGGCACGTCGGCGCCGCCCGCGCCCAGCGCCGCCACCAGCTCGATCTCATGGTGCAGGTTGGCGGTGGCCGACGGATAGGCCGGGTTGGCGCCCGGCGGGACCACGGCGTCGGCCGGCTTGGCGAAGAAGAACGGCGGATCGCGGTCGTCGCCGCCCATCTCCCGCCGGTGGGCGGCGTAGTTGCGGCCGACGCAGAGGATGCGCCGCACCGGGAAGGCCGCAGCCTCGCCCTCCACCGGAACGGCCGGCGTGGCGGGCGGATCGAAGACGTACTGGCTCATCACCGCGAAATAGCGCGGACCCGCGCCGAGGGCCATGCCGGACTCGCCCCGCCGGGGGAGGCCCCTCAGGCGGCCGGTTCGCTCAACGCCTGGCGCAGCTGGGCGGCGAGCTGGGGCACGTCCGCCATGGAGCGCAGCACGTCGTTCAAATGGGTGCAGCCGAGGATGCCCGGCAGCTGCTCCAGCACCTCCAGGCGGAACCGGCGCAGGTCCTTGCCGAGCAGCCGGGTGACGTTGGGCGAGGCGCCCGGGCATTCGGCGTAGGGCAGCACGCGGGGGTTGGACGTCAGGCTCAGGACCTCGAAGCTGACCGGGTCGGCCGTGGCGGTGACATGGTACTCGTGCACCGCGATCCGGTCGCCGCCGTCCGGCGCGGTCGAGCTGTCCTGGAAGCCCACGTCGACGTGGATCACCTTGTCCAGCCACACGTCGATGCGGCGGGCGCGGCGCATGCCCACCCCCTCCTGACTGGCCAGATCGTGCCAGCCGATCGGGTCGTCGGCGCGGGGTAGCGGCGGCACGCGGGCGCTAGACTGGATGTCCTGGCGCGGGATCTTGTCGTCGCCGAGCGCGCTGGAGCCCGGCCGGAAGCCGGAGCAGATCCCCTCCATGGTCCCGTTGCGGCCGGGCGCGCCCGCGCCGCCGGCCCGGCGCGCTTCCCGGATGCGGTTGGCCCAATCGTCCGGACGCCAGCGCGAGAAGGCCCAGCCGGCCACCAGGCTGGCGCCGGAGAAGTCGTCGAGCACCAGGTGCAGCGGGGTGCCCTGCACGTGCTCGTCCGGCAGCACCCGGGCGATCTCGCCGCGCAGGTAGCCGCCGCCGCGGGAGCCCACCAGCGCCTGGGCGGCCGGGTTTCCGCGGCTGGTCTCGATGCTCATGATCTCCCGGGTGGTCGAAGCCCGGATCTGCATCCAGTCCTGCGTCAGCACCTGGGGCGCGCCTGCGGCGGGGGTGAAGAGGTCGCGCGCCGCGCCGCGCATCACCATCGGCTGGCCGAACCCCTCCGGCCACTGGGTGTCGATGGTCGAGGTGCGGCGGATCGAATTGGCGCGCCGCGCCGGCGAGGGGCCGAACGGATCGGTCGGCGCCTTCATCTCCGCCATGGTCATCGCAGCGCTCCTTGCCTGCCGCGCGGCAGGCGGCTCCCGAACTGCCGTCGGTGGTTTTTTTATGGATTGTCATTTTCGCAGCAGAAGGCCGCCGGCCGCAAGCGATAGTCACGCCTGCGCGTCCGGCTCGTCTAAAGAAGCTGCTCGGAGAGGGCCTTCGCCTGGTCCAGATGGCGCTCGACCACGCTCACCGCCTCGCCGGCGAAGGCCTTCAGCGCGGGCTCGTCGCCGTTCTGGCCGTAGGCCTGCAGCAGCGCCAGCGCCGCCTGGTGCGCCGCCACCTGGCCCTCCACATAGGCCTTGTCGAAGCTCTTGGCGTCCTCGTGGGTCAGCGCCGCGAGCTGGGCCTGCTGGTCGGCCGAGGGCGTGGTGGCGAGGCTCAGCGGATGTCCGGCCTCGGCGATCGCCTTCTTCAGCGCGGACGTGGATTCGGTGTGGTCGTGGACCATCATGTCGGCGAAGGCGCGCACCGCCGGGCTCTGCGCCCGCTGCTGGGCAACCTGGCCGGCGGCGATCTCGAAGGCGTCGCCGGCGGCGGCCTGGTTGACAAAGTCCTGGGCCGAGGGGACCGGGGCGGCCTGCGGGACGGTGGCGACGAGCACCGGCCTGGGCTGGCCGGCGGCTTGGCTGGCGGCCTC
>JAQGIJ010000257.1 GCA_028291285.1 Phenylobacterium sp.
GCCGCGCCCGCGCTCTTCTACGCCGACCTGATCGAGCCGATCGGCGATGGCCGCCCAGTGCTCGCCGCCTATCTGCAGCGCCTGCGCGGGCGGCCGAGCGTCGCCCGCGTCATCGAGGAGGCGAAGCCCGTCTTTCAGTTCTATCCGGCGACGCCCGAGGAGCGGGCGCGGCTGAGCCAGCTGGTCTGACGCGGCCGGCGGCCCTCTCCAGCCTCACCAGAGCGTGCGGACCATGCCGCCGTCGACGACGATGAACTGGCCGGTGACGAAGCTGGCGCGGGCCGAGCAGAGGAAGGCGGCGACGGCGGCCATCTCCTCGGGCCGCCCGAGCCGGCCCACGGGGACGTCAGGGCGCCGCATCGCATCGTTCTCGTCGTACGCGCGTCCGGCCGCGGCCGCGTTCTTCGACATGTAGGACTTGTAGCGCTCGGTGAAGAAGCCGCCGGTCCCCAAGGTGTTGATGGTGATGCCGAACTTGCCGAGCTCGTCGGCGAGGCTCTTGTTCAGGGCGGTGGTCCCCACGCGCGTCACGTTGGCGGTGACGAGCGGCAGGTCGCGGTGGGGCTCCTTCGAGCAGGTCGAGTTCACTGTCACGATCCGACCCCAGCCCTTGCGCTTCATCGCCGGGACGATGGCGCGGCTCAGATAGACCTCGCTCATCACGATCGCCTGGTAGGCCTCGAGGAAATCCTCGTCCTTGGTCTCCTCCCAGCGGCCATGCGTCGGGCCGTAGACGTTGCCGACGGCGATGTCGGGCTCGCCGAACGTGCGGGTGGCGTGCGCCACCGCCACCTCGATCCCGTCCTTGCTGGCCATGTCGGCCGCGACGCCGCTGGCCTCGCCGCCGGCCTGGCGGATCGCCTCCACGGTCTCGTCGATGGCGTCCTGTCCGCGCGCGGCGACGACGACCTTGCAGCCTTCGCGCGCAAGCTCCTCCGAGATCGCCCGTCCGATTCCCTTGCTGCCGCCGCCGCTCAGCACGACCTTCCCTTGAATCCCGAGGTCCATCCGCGATCCTCCCTGTCCTGGTTGTCTGACTAATTTTGTCAGCTTGGCCGAAAACCGGAGCGGCTGGAAGGTGAAGGGCCGCGAGCCGCAGTTGGCCTTCCTTCTAGCCCTGCGGGAGAAGGGCCTTTCCGGCTCCAGATCGAGACGTAAGGGGAGAAGAGAGCTTCGTCGCCCTCGCTTGGGTACTAGATGGAGAAGCTGACGCCGCAGCCGCAGCTGGACTTGGCGTTGGGGTTGCGGATGCGGAACTCCGCCCCGGCGAGCTCTTCCACGAAGTCGATCTCGGAGCCTTTCAGCAGGGCTAGCGAGATCACGTCCACCAGGGCGGCCGCGCCGTCGCGCTCCACCCGCAGGTCGTCCGCCTCGGGGGCGTCGACCAGGTCGAACAGATACTGGAAGCCCGAGCAGCCGCCGCCTTCGACGGCGACGCGCAGCATCATCGGCCGGCCTTCGGCCTCGCCGAGGGTGCGGATGCGGCGGGCGGCGCTTTCGGAGAGGGTCAGGTCTGAGGTCTCGGTCATCGCTGTTAAACGAAATTGGGGCTTAGCCTATATGTGGCGTCCCGCGGCTTCGACCAAGGGGCCAGCAGTGTTCGAAGGTCTTATGCCGCAGCTTCCGCCCCGCGCGCCCTACGCCGAGACCCCCTCGCGATCGCGCGGCCGCAAGGTCGCCGAGGCCGAGAGCCGCACGCGCACGGCCTTCGCCCGCGACCGCGACCGGATCATCCATACCAGCGCCTTCCGCCGGCTGAAGGAGAAGACCCAGGTCTTCGTGGCCCACGAGGGCGACCATTTCCGCACCCGGCTGACACATTCGCTGGAGGTGGCGCAGATCGCGCGGTCCATCGCCACGGCGCTTGGGCTCGACGCCGACCTCGCCGAGACCGTCGCGCTCGCCCACGACCTCGGCCATCCGCCGTTCGGCCATGCCGGCGAGGACGAGCTGCAGATCCAGATGGAGGGCTACGGTGGCTTCGACCACAACGTGCAGACCTTCCGTGTGGTCACCCGGCTGGAGCGGCGCTACCCGCGCTTCGACGGCCTGAACCTCACCTGGGAGACCCTGGAAGGCGTCATCAAGCACAACGGCCCGGTGGCCGATAAGCTCGACCGGCCCTCCTGGCGCGCCATCGCCGAATTCGACGCCGAGTACGACCTGCGGCTCTCCACCTGGGCGTCGGCCGAGGCGCAGGTGGCCGCGCTGGCCGACGACATCGCCTACAACAACCACGATGTGGACGACGGGGTGCAGGCCGGGCTGCTGCGGCTCGAGGAGCTGCTCGAGGTGCCGCTGATCGGGCCGAACGTGGCGAGCGCGCTGGCCGACTATCCGGACTGCGATGCGGGGATCATCCGGCTCGAGGCCGTGCGGCGGATGATCGGCGGCATGGTCGAGGACGTGCTGGCCGAGACGCAGCGCCAAGCGCTCGCCGACCGGGTCGAAAGCCCGGAGGACGTCCGCAGGCTCGACCACGCCGTGGTGGCCTTCTCCCGCGACATGGTCGAGGACCTCTCGGCCCTGCGCGCCTTCCTGATGGAGCGGATGTACCGCCACTGGAAGGTCAACCGCAGCCGCAGCCAGGCCCGGCGGATCCTGGCCGAGATGTTCCTGCTGTTCATGGCCGAGCCCGAGGTCCTGCCCACCGAATGGCGGCTGCGCGCCGAGCCCCGCGACGAGGCCGGCCGGGCGCGGGTGGTCTGCGACTACATCGCCGGCATGACCGACCGCTTCGCCATCGAGGAGCACCGCAAGCTGTTCCACCTGGACGTCTGGACCTGAGGCGTTTCGCCGGCAGATTGCCGCCGGGCTGGTCGCGGCGATAAGCCGCCCACAGGAAATGCGTATGGGGCGGTTCGGCGCGGCTTCCGCTTCGCTAGAGTGCGCCTTGAAAGCGCGCGATTCGCAGCGTCGGCTGCTCGCGCCTGCACTTCGGAGCGTATTCGATGTCCGAACACGAACGCGGCGCCTATGCGCCTCCCATGGCCGACGCGCCGCTGTCCTTCGATGCGCGGCAGCCGGTGCGGGGCGCGCGGCCGTTCCCCATCACCCTGATCGTCAGCGGCCTCGTGCTGCTGGGGCTGGTGGCGGCGATCGTCGTCTTCTACCGCTCCGGCGTGCGTGAGGCGGGGCAGTCGCCACAGGCGATCGGCACGCCAATCGGCGACTTCAAGAGCGCCGCGCCCGCCGACGCCCAGCCGGAGGATCCGGCCGCGGGCCTGCAGATCTACCACGCCGAGAACGGCCAGCCGGGGCAACCCTCCGCGACGCAGCCGCAATTCGTGCCGCCGCCGGAACAGCCGGGCGCGCGTCCCATCGCGGCCGGGCCGCCGCCCGCCGCGCCACCGCCGCAGGCCGCCCCGACCACGCCGGTGAGCTCCGGTCCGGCGCTGCGTCCTGCGCTGCCGAGCGCG
>JAQGIJ010000283.1 GCA_028291285.1 Phenylobacterium sp.
GGCCGCGCCGGCTGACGAGGATTCCGTGAGCGTCGCCGACGAAGCGGATGCGCCGAACCGCATCCCGATCACCGTCTGCATCATGCTGGCCACGGTGATGAATGCGCTGGACACCACCATCGCCAACGTCGCCCTGCCGCACATCCAGGGCAGCGTCTCGGCCAGCGCCGACCAGATCACCTGGGTGCTGACCTCCTATATCGTGGCCACCGCCATCGCCACGCCGCTGACCGGCTGGCTGACCGAGCGGTTCGGCCGCAAGCACCTGTTCCTGGTCGCGATCGGCGGCTTCACCGTAGCCTCCATGCTCTGCGGCATCGCCACAAGCCTGCCGGAGATCGTCGCCTTCCGGCTGCTGCAGGGCCTGTTCGGCGCGCCGCTGGTCCCGCTCTCCCAGGCCCAGCTGCTGGACATCAACCCGCCGGAGCGGCACGGCCAGGCGATGTCCATGTGGGGCGCGGGCACGCTGCTGGGGCCGATCCTGGGACCGGCGCTCGGCGGCTATCTGACCGACCACTTCTCCTGGCGCTGGTGCTTCTACATCAACCTGCCGATCGGCATCCTGGCCTTCGTCGGCGTCTGGATCTTCATCTCCGGCGACCGCCAGGCGCGGGCCAGGCGGTTCGACTTCCTAGGCTTCAGCATGCTGGCGCTCTTCGTGGGCGCCTTCCAGATGGTGCTCGACCGTGGCCCGAGCCAGGACTGGTTCACCTCCAGCGAGGTCTGGATCGAGACCATCGTGGCGGCCATGGCGCTGTGGATCTTCGTCTTCCACACCGTCACCGCCGAGCGGCCGTTCTTCGACCGAAGGCTGGCCCGCGACGGCAACTTCGTCACCGCCACCATCTTTGGCTTCTTCATCGGCATCCTGCTGTTCTCGACCATGGCGCTGCTGCCGCCGATGCTGCAGGGCTTGCTGGGCTATCCGGTGCTGGCCTCGGGCCTGGTGATGATGCCGCGCGGCATCGGCTCGCTGGTGGCGATGCTGCTGGTGGGGCGGCTGGTGGGGCGCATCGACACCCGCCTGATCCTGATCGTCGGCCTGGCCATCAGCGCCTTCTCGCTGTGGGAGATGATGCACTTCGATCTTTCCATGGATAGCCGGCCAGTGATGGTCTCGGGCGTCATCCAGGGGCTGGGCATGGGGCTGATCTTCGTGCCGCTGTCGACGCTGGCCTTCGCCACCATCTCGCCGTCGCTGCGTCCGGAGGGCTCGGCGGTCTACACCCTGGTGCGCAGCCTGGGCTCCAGCGTCGGCATCTCGCTGATGCAGGCGCTGCTCACCCAGCGCGCCCAGACGATGCACGCCTCCCTCGCGGCGCACGTGATCCCGAGCGATCCGGTCGTGCGCTCGGCCCTGGGCGCGATGCTCAACCCGGCCTCGCCGGCCGGCGCGGCGGCCCTGGACGCGGAGATCAACCGACAGGCGCTGATGGTCGCCTACGTCGACGACTACAAAGTCATGTTCGTCATCACCCTGATCTGCATGCCGATGCTGCTGTTCATGCGCAAGCCGAGAAGCGCCGGCGGAGAGCCCTTTCATGCCGCAGTCGAGTAGACTCCTCCTTCGCCTCGCCGCCGCCGCCTCCGTGCTGGCGCTCGGCGCCTGCGCGACCGTGGGGCCGAACTTCCAGCGGCCTGCGCCCCCCGCCGGGGTCACGGGCGCGAGCTACGCCATGGCCGGCGACCTCGCGGCGCCGGGCGTGCAGCTCTCGCCGGAGCTGCGTGCGGCCGGGCCCTGGTGGCTGGCGTTCGGCTCGCCCGAGCTCGACCAGACCGTGCGCCAGGCGCTCGCCGACAGCCCGACCCTGGCCGAGGCCATCGCCACCCTCGAACGCGCCCGCGCTCACGTCGCCGCCACGTCCGGCGCCCAGGCGCCGCAGGTGGACGCCAACGCCAGCGCCCAGCGCGAGCGCATCAACATCCAGGCCTTCGGCTTCTCCGGCTTCACGAACCCGACCCTCAACCTGTTCAGCATCGGCGGGTCCGTGTCCTACGACCTGGACCTGTTCGGCGGTCGCCGCCGCGCGACCGAGCAGGCCCAGGCCGAGGCCGAAGGCGAGGCGCGGCGCGCCGACGCGGCCTATCTCACGCTCTCCGGCAACGTCGCGCTGCAGGCGATGCGCATCGCCAGCCTGCGCGCCCAGATCGCCGCGGTGCAGACGGTGGTGGCCGGCGACCAGCAGGTGCTGGACCTGGTGCGACGCGCCGAACGGGCCGGCGGCGAGGCGCCCTCGGCCATTTCCAGCGGCGAGGCGCAACTGGCCGAGGACCAGGCGCTGCTGCCGCCGCTGACGCGCGACCTCGACGCCGCGCGCCACCAGATGGCGCTGCTCGCCGGCAAGGCGCCGTCGGCCTGGGCCCCGCCGGACTTCGACCTGGCCAAGCTCACCGCGCCGGCGACCGTGCCGGTCAGCCTGCCGTCCGAGCTGGTGCGCCGCCGCCCCGACATCCTGGCCGCCGAGGCCGACCTGCACGCCGCCACCGCCGCGGTGGGGGTCGCCGTGGCCAACCAGTATCCCGACATCAAGCTCTCGGCGAGCCTGACGCAGAGCGCGATCCATCCGGAGAACCTGTTCGGCTATACCGCCAGCGGCTGGAACATCGGCCCGGGCCTCACCGTCCCGATCTTCCATGGCGGCACGCTCAGGGCTGAGCGCCGGGCGGCCGAGGCCGACGCGCGGGCGTCGATGGCGCGCTACCAGCAGACGGTGCTCACGGCCTTCGTCCAGGTCTCCGACGTGCTGGCGGCGCTGGGCTCGGACGAGCAGTCGATCGAGGCCCTGGGCCGCGCCACCACGGCCGCCGAGGCCAGCGCACGCGACGCACAGACCGCCTATCGCCTCGGCGGCGGGACCCTGCTGCAGGTGATCGACGCCCAGCGGACGCTCAGCCGCTCCCGCCGCAACCTGATCCAGGCGCAGGGCCAGCGCTACGCCGACCTCGTGCAGCTCTTCACCGCCACCGCCGCCGACTGGCGCACCGCGACCTGAAGAGGGGCGAGCTGTCCCTTCGCATAAGGGAGGGCGAGGGAGCGCCCTTCTAAGCCCCCGCCCGCGAGGCCTGGCTGGCCGCGGCGGCGACGCGTCCGGTCAGTTCGGCCATGTGGTCGAAGTCCGCCTCGAAGGCCCCCAGGCCCTGGGTGAGGCCGCGCAGCTCGGCGATCAGCTGCTGGCGCTCGCTCTGGGGCAGATAGGCCTCGATCCGCTCCCAGCCGCGCCAGTCCTCGCGCGGGCACAGGCCCAGGATCTGGCCGCGCCGGGCGGTCAGCGCCGAGGTCACGTTCGAGGCGCTGGGCGAGGGCGAATAGACCACCAGCTTCTCGATCGGCTCGAGCAGTATGGTCCCCGACGCCTTCAGCGCCTCCTCGACGGCCAGCCGCCCGGCGGTGCGGAAGGCCATTTCGGAGCTGTCGACGCTGTGGGTCTGGCCGTCGACCAGGGTCACCTCCAGGTCGGTCACCGGATAGCCCAGCGGCCCCTTGACCAGGCCGTCGCGGACGCCGGCCTCCACCGCGGGGATCCATTGCCTGGGCACCGCCCCGCCGACGACCCGCTGCTGGAAGATGAAGCCGGAGCCGCGGGGCAGGGGCTTCACCTCGATCGTCACGTCGGCGAACTGGCCGTGGCCGCCGGACTGCTTCTTGTGCCGCGCCCGCTGGGTGAGCGCCTTGTGCAGAGTCTCGCGGTACGCGGTCTTCGGTTGCTCGGTGTCGATATCCACGCCGAACCGGCGCTTCAGACGTTCGAGCGCCAGGCGTACGTGCCCCTCGCCCTGGCCGGCCAGCAGCACCTGATGGCACTCGGCGTCATGCGTCAGCGCAAGCCCGGGGTCTTCCTCGATCAGCTTGCCGAGCGCCCCGGAGAGGCGGACGTCGTCCTTCCTCGCCTTGGCGGAGAGCGCCACGGCGAACAGCGGCCGGCGCACCCGCTGGGCGGCGGCGCCGGTCTGCGGCTTGCCGGTGAGCGAGAGGATCTGTCCGGCCTGGGCCTCATCCACCTTGCCGATGGCGCAGATGTCGCCGGCCGCTGCGGAGGCGATCTTCTTCAGCGACGCGCCCTGGACGGCGAGGACGCCGCCTGCGCGGCTCTTCTCGCCGTTCGGCAGGACGAGCTCGGCGCCGTCGTCCAGCTTGCGGCCGAAGGCGCGGGCATAGGCCATCTTGCCGGACTGGCCGGCGTAGGCGGTCTTCAGCACATAGGCCCCGGCGCCCTCGACGCCGACGCGCGCCGCAGCCCGCTCGGGCAGGGGCGTTTCGTGGCGCAGCGCCTTCAACAGGCGCCCTACGCCGAAGCCGCTCTGGGCCGAGCCGAAGAAGACCGGGACGATCAGGCCTTCGTTCATCTCCCGCATCAGGTCGGCGAAGACGGCGTCACGGCTGGGCGTCACGTCCGACAGCAGCTGCTCCAAGAGCTCGTCGTCGAAGTCGGCGATCTGCTCCAGCATGTGGAAGCGCGCCTGGGTCTCCTCGTCGCGCAGCTCGACCGGGATCTCCACCGCGGGCTCGCCGGGGCGGTAGACGAAGGCGCGCTCCAGCGCCAGGTCGATGTAGCCGTTGACGTGCTCGCCGGCGTAGGTCGGGATCTGGCGCGCCACCAGCGGCGCGCCGCTGACCGGCGAGAGCGCCTCCAGCAGGTCGGCCAGGTTGCCTCGGGCCTGATCCATCTTGTTGATGAACAGGGCGTGGGGAACGCCCAGCCGCTCCAGCTCGCGCAGCGTCGGCTGCAGCAGGGCGGCCTTGGCGGGATCGGGCTCGGCCACGACCACGGCGAGGTCCACCGCCGGCAGGGCGGCGTCCAGGTCGGCGCAGAATTCCAGCGAGCCGGGGCAGTCGATCACGGCGTAGCGGTCGCCCATGAACTCGAAGTCGGCGAGGTTCAGCTCCACCGAATGGCCATGGGCGCGGGCCTCGGGGCTGGCGTCGCCGATGCGCTCGGCCGCCGCGCCGTCCGGCCGGCGTTCCACCGCGCCGGTGGCGAGCAGCAGGGCTTCGAGGAGTGTGGTCTTGCCCGCGTTCGTGGGGCCCACGAGCGCCGGGGCGCGCACGGACCCCGCTGTCTGGATCGGCATGGTTACGTTCTCCCATCGGTTCGAGCGCCGAAGACGCTCCCGAAAATCCCCCGGGTTCAAACGCATCCAAGGCGCGATGACAGACGGTCGCGGACCGATCGATGAAGGGCGCGGCCGCCCTGATGCTCAGGAGCCTATGCCTCGATCTCGGCGGCGCCTAGCGGCTCGGGGCTCAAGTTTTCGAAGCCCGCCCCTTCGCCAATCACCCCCGCTGTCGCGCGGAAGACTGGACGAGGCATGGACAGCAAATCCCTATATTGTCGATCGTCATGAAGGTCGGCCTGGTTCAGACGCGGACGCCCGCCACGCCGCAAGCGGCGCTCGAGCACGTGCTGCCGCTGGTGCGCCAGGCGGCCGCCCAGGGCGCGCAGCTGATCGCCACGCCGGAGGGCACCAACCTCCTGCAGAAGGACAAGGCCAAGCTCCTGCCGATGCTGCGGCCGCTGGAGGAGGACCTGGTGGTCGCCGGCCTGCGCCAGGCGGCCCGCGAGCTCGGCGTCACCATCCTGGTCGGCTCGGCGCTGGTGAAGCGCGCGGACGGCAAGGCCGCCAACCGCCAGGCGCTGATCACCCCGGACGGTGAGATCGCCGCCACCTACGACAAGCTGCACATGTTCGACGTCGACCTGCCCACCGGCGAGCGGACGCGGGAGAGCGAGACCTACGAGCCTGGCGACCGGGCGGTGACCGCCGAGGCCGCCGGCGCGAAGCTCGGCCTGACGATCTGCTACGACCTGCGCTTCCCGGCGCTCTATCGCGCGCTGGCGCTGGCGGGCGCGCAGGTGCTGACCATCCCCGCCGCCTTCACCCGTCCCACCGGCCAGGCGCACTGGGAGGTGCTGCTCAGGGCCCGGGCGATCGAGACCGGCAGCTTCGTCCTCGCCCCCGCCCAGGGCGGCAAGCACGAGGACGGCCGCGGCACCTGGGGCCATTCGCTGGTCGTGGGGCCGTGGGGCGAGATCCTCGCCCACCTTGACCACGACGATCCGGGCGTGCTTGTGGCCGAGCTCGACCTGGCGGCGGCCGCCAAGGCCCGCCAGGCCATCCCCGCGCTCGCCAATGCGCGCACCTTCGAAGGACCATGATCCGCTACGCCCTCAGCTGCGAGCACGCCCACGAGTTCGAAGGTTGGTTCGGCTCGTCCGGCGACTTCGACGACCAGCAGGCGCGCGGCCTGCTGGAATGCCCGGTCTGCGCCACCAAGGCCGTGCGCAAGCAGATCATGGCGCCGGCCGTCGCGGGCGCGAAGCGCACCCAGACGGACGCGGGTCCGCCGAGCCGCGCGATGATGATGGAGGCCATGAGCCGCATCCGGCGGCACGTGGAGGAGACCTTCGACGACGTGGGCGACACCTTCGCCAAGGAGGCGCGGGCGATCCACGAGGGCAAGTCCGAGGCCCGCGGCATCTACGGCCAGGCGACCGCCGTCGAGGTGCGCGACCTCGTCGAGGACGGCGTCCCCGTCGC
>JAQGIJ010000293.1 GCA_028291285.1 Phenylobacterium sp.
CTGGAGGCGGTCAGCGAGGCCCTGCTCGACGAGATCTTCGCGCCCCTGCCTTCCGCCGAGGCCTGGAGGCCGCTCGACGATGCTCAACCCTCATCCCGCGAGGTGATCTAGATGGGCTCAAACGGCGCCGCGTCCGCGGCCAAGCGCATCGCCTTCATCGGACTGGGCAACATGGGCCGCGGCATGGCCGCCATCCAGGCCAAGGCCGGACGCGAGGTGCTGGCCTTCGACCTTTCCGAGGCCGCCGTGGCGCGTGCGCTCGACGCCGGCTGCAAGCCCGCGGGCTCGGCCGCCGAGGCGGTGCGCGGGGCCGACGCCGTGATCACCATGCTCCCGGCCGGGCCGCACGTGCGCAAGGTCTACCGCGAGGAGGTCCTGCCGAACGCCGCGCCCGGGACGGTGTTGATCGACTGCTCGACGATCGACGTGGAGAGCGCCCGCGACGTCGCCGCCGAAGTGGCCGCCGCCGGCTTCCGCTTCGCCGACGCGCCGGTGTCCGGCGGCACGGCCGCCGCCGAGGCCGGCACGCTCGCCTTCATGGTCGGCTGCCCCGAGGCGGATTTCGCGACGATCGAGCCGGTCCTTTCGCCCATGGCCCGCACGGTCCTCCGCGCCGGCGAGCACGGCGCCGGCCAGGCGGCCAAGATCTGCAACAACATGGTGCTGGGCGTCTCCATGCTGGCGGTGTGCGAGGCCTTCGCGCTGGCGGAGAAGCTGGGCCTGGAGCCGGAGCGGTTCTTCGAGATCGCCTCCCAGTCCTCCGGCCAGTGCTGGAGCCTGACGAGCTACTGCCCCTGGCCCGGTCCGGTCCCCGCCGCCCCGTCCAACCGCGGCTACCAGGGCGGGTTCGCCACGGCGATGATGCTGAAGGACCTGAAGCTGGCGCAGGAGGCCGCCGCCAAGGCCGGTGCGGCGGCGCCGATGGGCGCGGCGGCGGAAGGCTTCTTCGCCCTGTTCGAGCGTCTCGGCCACGGCGGCAAGGACTTCTCCGCCATCCTCAACCTGCTGCGCGGCCGCCTCGACCTGCTCGAAACGGCCGACGGCGTCACCTCATCCGGCTGAACCGGCCCGAGGCGCTGAACGCGCTGATCACCCGGGTGCTGGGCCAGCCTTGATCAGTCCGGATCGGCGAAGGCCCCGTCGGTCGCGGTGGCCAGGCACAGGCTGTTCTTGTCTGCGTTAAGGGCGCCCGGCGGGCTGGCCTCGACGGAGATGTAGTCGCCGGCGGCGAAGCTCGCGTCGGGGGCGATGAGCGCGCCTTCGAGCACGAGGATTTCGGCGATCTCCAAGGCCGCGATCGGCACGGCCGCCGTCCGCGAGAGCCTTAGAAGATAGACCTTTTCGCCGAGGCCGCTTGCGTCATGCACCAGCGCCGCGGTGACCCCTTCGGCGGCGGTCCGCCATTGTCCGACGGACAGCGGGCCCGCCGGCCGAACGGCGCCGCCAAATGCTTTCAGCCGCGCCGCGCAAACGGGGCAGACCAGGGTGTGCCGCTCGACCAGCAGCGCCGTCCCGGGCGAACAGTCGCCGATCAGGAAATCGGCCAGGGCCTCTGCGCTCGGGTGATGACGGATGGCCACAGACCAGCCTCGACGCGTTGGCCTGCCGGTTCGCAAGCCGGCGGAGGCTAGGCTTCTTTTCGGTGGCCCAAGCTGTGGGGGCGCCCAGAATGGGCCCGCCCAAGACCTAGGCCGGCTAACCCGCGGCCGGCGCATCGATGGTCTGCAAGAGGCTGCCGACCGTGCGGTAGTACTTGGTCGCGGTGGAGACGAGCGCCAGCCGGATGGGCGCCAGGCGCATCAGGCCCGTCGCGGTGAGCCGCAGGTTGACGCCGTTGCGTTCGATCAGCCCATCCTGGATCAGCGCCGTGACGCGTCTTCGGACGCTCTCCCGCGGGATGTTCAAGGAGTCGGCGAGGGATCTCACGTTCGTGCCGAAGCTGGGGGGAGGGTCGCCCGATCCCCGCTGCAGGTGGTCGAAGTTCATGGCGCGAAAGTCTGGATGCTGGACCGTGCGGGCGGCGATCACCAGGAAGATGAGAGACTTGTCCGAGTCTCCGCAAAGGCCGCGAGACAGGCGCATCATCTCCAGCAAAGGAAACACCAGATCTCTGGCCACCTCGCTGTAGTGATCCATGAGTTTATCGTGAATACCGTTCTCTGTTGATCCGCCCATTTTGTGAGCGTCCTCTTCTGTCTCGCGAGGTCACTGCTTGCTCGTTGCGGAGGAGGCGATCCCGCAACAGGGAGTGACCGACGACATTACCGACCGCATGGTATATATATGGTGTAGTGGCTGTTGTATGCAACGATTATCTAGGTATCGAGTTTAGAGCAAGTTCTATTAGCGCAAGCCGTTGTCGGCGCCTAAACGATTTCAGCAATTGCAGCCGGTAATGTTTCATTCACCACATGCGATAACCTTAATCGCTTGGCGATCTGCGCGAACGAATGTAGATGATATCGTCTCCAGCCTCGTGTCCGCGCGGATGCTGAGCCCTTCGTCATCAGGACATCTTGCTGTTCAGCCTCATGAGGCCGTAGCCGCGCCGGACAGGGCTGGGCGCGTGAGGCGCCACCGTCGGCGAGGCCGACGGCGGCCAGGCGCGCTAGTGGCTGATCCAGCCGTTCTGCAGCTGGCTCCAGGTCAGGCCGGCGGGAGAGACATGCTCCAGGTCGATGATCCGGTTCGGCCAGACCGGGCTGGCGCCCACGCCGTCGTGGTCGAAGCCGATCAGCGTCCCGCCCGCCCCGTCGCTCTCGAAGGAGACGTAGTGGTCGGCGACCGGGTCGGCGCCCGTGTAGCCGGCGGCCTTGAGGAGGGCGGAAAGGTCGAGGAAGTCGGCGCCCAGCTTGAAGTCGGTGATGTGGATCGGCGCCCAGGGCTCTTTGGCGAAGACGAAGTGGTCCGCGCCGGCGCCGCCGGTGAGGGTGTCCAGGCCCTCGCTGGCGTTGAGCGTGTCGGCGCCCGCGCCGCCGGTCAGCACCGAGCCGGCCTGGCTCGACGTCAGCACCTGCCCGGCCGGGGCGGGCGCCGCGGGAGTGGTGGCCGGCGCGGTCGCGTCCGGGCTCGCGCCGCCGCTGAGCGCCGACCAGCTGAGGACCGTCGGGGCGACGTGCTCCAGGTCGATGATCCGGTTCGGCCAGACCGGGCTGGCGCCGACGCCGTCGTGGTCGAAGCCGATCAGGGTCCCGCCGGCGCCGTCGCTCTCCAAGGAGACGTAGTGGTCGGCGACCGGGTCGGCGCCCGTGTAGCCGGCGGCCTTGAGGAGGGCGGAAAGGTCGAGGACGTCGGTCCCCAGCTTGAAGTCGGTGATGTGGATCGGCGCCCAGGGCTCCTTGGCGAAGACGAAGTGGTCCGCGCCGGCGCCGCCGGTGAGGGTGTCCAGGCCCTCGCTGGCGTTGAGCGTGTCGGCGCCCGCGCCGCCGGTCAGCACCGAGCCGGCCTGGCTCGAC
>JAQGIJ010000298.1 GCA_028291285.1 Phenylobacterium sp.
GAGATGCTGCTGAGCGGCGCCGACGAGATCGGCCTCACGCTCAGGCGCCGGTCCGAGATCGAGGCCTTTCGCGCGGCCGACCGCCAGGCGCGGCCCTGGATCTACGACCTGCCGGCCGCGGAGCCCGCGGGCGGCCAAGGAGGCGGCGGATGAAGCCCACCACGCGTTTGCGCCAGCTGATCGAGGACCGCGCGCTTCTGGTCATGCCGGGCGCCTACGATGTGATCAGCGCCAGGCTCGCCGAGCAGGCCGGCTTCCAGGCGATCCAGGCCTCGGGCGCCAACATCGTCGCCTGCCACTATGGCGCGCCGGACTACAGCCTGGTCTCCGCCCGCGAGATGGCCGAGCACACCGGCCGGATCGCCGCTGCGGTGGAGGTCCCGGTGATGGGCGACGCCGACACCGGCTTCGGCAATGCGGTCAACGCCTACCTCACCGTCCAGGCCTTCGAGCGGGCGGGCGCGGCCGGCGTCAACATCGAGGACCAGGTGACCCCCAAGCGGTGCGGCCACCTGGAGGGCAAGACCCTGGTCGCCTTCGAGGAGGCGGTGGCCAAGATCGCCGCGGCCGCCGACGCGCGCCGTGACCCCGACTTCGTGATCAACGCCCGCACCGATGCGCTGAGCGTCGCGGGACTCGACGAGGTGATCCGCCGCGGCAACGCCTTCCTCGACGCCGGCGCGACCATGGTCTTCGTCGAGGGCGTGGACTCCGTGGCGGCGATCGAGGCGGCGGTGGCGGGGATCAGGGGGCCGGTGGCGATCAACATGGTCGAGGGCGGCAAGACGCCCAAGGGCCTGACCTTTACTCAGCTGGAGGCGATCGGCGTGGCCCGCGTCAGCCTGCCGTCGACGGCCATGCAGGCCGCGATCCGCGGAATCCGCGAGGCCTTCCAGCGGGTGCGGGAAGCCGACGGGATCGAGGGCTACGAGGAGTTGCTCGCCGGCTTCGGCGTCTCGCAGCGGCTGGTCGGGCGGGACGAAATCTTCGACCTGGAGGACCGCTACCTTGCCCGCTTGCTGGAGGCGCCGCTAAAGCCCTGAGCATGCCTGAACGCACCTACTCCTGGACCAGCCTCGACGCCCCCGGCAATGGCCGGGGCGATCTCTCCGGGCTGGAATATTTCCGCGCCATGATGAACGGCGACCTGCCGCAGCAGCCGGTCACCGAGACCATCGGCTGGCGCATCTCCCACGTCGAGCCGGGGTGCGCGCACATGCAGCTGACGCCGCAGGAGTTCCACCTGCACGGCGGCGGCGTGGTGCATGGCGGCATCCTCGCCACCCTGATGGACAGCGCCATGGCTGCGGCGATCCTGACCCGGCTGGAGAAGGGTCAGACGGTGTCCACCATCCAGTTCGGCATGAACAACATCCGCCGGGTGAAGACCGGGGAGGGCGACATCACCGCCGAAGGCCGGGTGAACCACATCGGCCGCCGCACCGTCACCGCCAGCGCCACGATCCGCTCCGCCGACGGACAGTTGGTGGCCGAGGCCACCAGCACCTGCATCATGCTCTGAGCCGACAGGGCGTCGACCGGCGCGGGGGATCGGCTCGACGGGCGCCGCGGACTGTGCGCTCCTGAGGGCGGAGAGCTCACAATGATTGCACGACGTCCGATCCTGCGCCGACACAGCGGCCTGGCCCTGGCGGCGGCTGCGCTGGCGGTCGCCTCCGCGGCCCACGCCGCGGCCCCGCGCTATCGGGTGGCCGACAGCATCCCCGGGCCAGACGGCGGCTGGGACTATGTGCGCGTCGATGCGGAGAAGAACCGCCTGCTGGCGCCGCGAGGGACGGGCGTCATGGAGGTCGACCTCGCCACCCGCAAGGTGACCGCGGGCCTCGCGCCGGGCGGGCGCCAGCACATCGCCCTGCCGCTGAACCACGGGCGCGAGATGCTGGTGACCAACGGCGCCAGCGACACCGCGGTCTTCGCCGACGTGGACAGCGGCGCGACCCTCGCCAGCGTCCCGACCGGCAAGGGGCCCGACGCCGCCGCCCTCGATCCGCGCAGCGGCCTCGTGCTGGTGATGGACCACGCCGGCGGCGACGTGACCCTGGTCGATCCGACGACGCGTCGGGCGGTGGGGCGGATCGCGGTGGGCGGCGATCTGGAGGAGGCCGTGGCGGACGGCTCGGGTCGGGCCTTCGTCAACGTCGAGAACCAGAACCAGATCGCGGTGATCGACATCGCTGCGCGCAAGGTCGTGGCCCGCTGGCCGCTCGGCGGCTGCGAGGGACCGACGGGCCTCGCCTACGACGTCCAGGATCGGGAGCTGATCGCCGCCTGCGACGGGACCACCGACATCGTCCGGGCGGCCGACGGCCAGGTCCTGCAGACGCTTCCCACCGGCAAGGGCGCAGACGGCGCGGCCTATGATGCGCAGCGGCGCCTCGCCTTCGTGCCCGCCGGACGGGACGGCACGCTCGCGGTGATCGCCTTCGACAAGGGACGGGCGCGGCTTGCGCAGACCCTCGCCACCGAGCGTGGGGCGCGGACGCTCGCGCTCGACGACCGGACCGGCCGGCTCTACCTGCCCACGGCGAAGTATGGACCACCGCCAGCGCCCGGCGCACGGCCAAGCCCGCTCCCGGGGACCTTCCACATCCTGGTGGTCTCGCCTCAGTAGCCGGCAGGGCCGGATCCCGGCTGAGGCCCAGCGCCTGGGAATCTCGCACAGACCCCGCCGCGGCAGGGACGAGCGTCGTGGCCTTCAGGTCCGCGGCGATCTTCTTGCCCGCCAGCCGTCCGAACACCAGCCCGCGCATCACCGAGGTCGCCCCGACGTAGAGGTTGTAGAACAGGCCCACCGTCTCGCCCGCGGCGTACAGGCCCGGGATCGGCGCGCCGTCGCGGTTCACCACCTCGGCGTTGCGGGTCACCTTGACGCCGCCGCAGGTGAAGGTGT
>JAQGIJ010000299.1 GCA_028291285.1 Phenylobacterium sp.
CGTCGACGCCATCAAGGCCGCCGCGAAGGCCACGGCATGAGGCCCTTCACCTACGAGCGCGCCACCGACCCGCTGGCGGCCGTGCAGGCGGCGGCCCAGACGCCGCGGTCGAAGTTCATCGCCGGCGGCACCAACCTGCTCGACCTGATGAAGCTGGACATCGAGCAGCCGCAGCACCTGATCGACGTGGGCCGCCTGCCGCTCGGCCAGATCGAGGACAGCGCCGACGGGTCCCTGCGCATCGGCGCCATGACCACCAACAGCCAGGTGGCGGCGGACAGGCGGGTGCGCGGCGGCTACCGCGTGCTCGCCGAAGCCATCGTCGCCGGCGGCTCGCCGCAGCTGCGCAACAAGGCCACCACCGGCGGCAACCTGCTGCAGCGGACGCGCTGCGCCTATTTCTACGACACCACCAAGCCCTGCAATAAGCGCGAGCCCGGCGCCGGCTGCGGCGCGCTGGAGGGGCTGAACCGCAACGCCGCCATCCTCGGCGCGAGCCACGCCTGCATCGCCACCCATCCCTCGGACATGGCGGTCGCGCTGGTGGCGCTGGACGCGGAGGTGGAGACGCTGACGCCCTCGGGCCAGAGCCGGCGGTTCCCGCTGATGGAGCTGCACCGCCTGCCGGGCGAGACGCCGGACATCGAGACCCACCTGACGCCCGGCGAGCTGATCACCGCGGTGGTGCTGCCGCCGCCGGCGGCGGGCGGGCAGGTCTACCGCAAGGTCCGCGACCGGGCCTCCTATGCGGCCGGCCTGGCGAGCGTGGCGGTTGCCGGCGGCCGCATCGCCTTCGGCGCGGTGGCGCACAAGCCCTGGCGCGCAGCCGAGGCGGAAGGCGCGCTGGCCTCTGGCGCTTCGCCCGCCGAGGCGCTGGCGGAGGAGCTGAAGGCGGCCACCGACGCCGGCCGCAACGGCTTCAAGATCAACCTGGTCGCGCGCCTGGGCGCGGCGGCCATCGACGAGGCGAGGGGCCGATGAACGCTCTGGAATGGGCCAAGCCGAACCCCGTCAGCGAGAACCGCTCGGGGATCATCGGCAAGGGCGTCGACCGCTACGAGGGGCCGCTGAAGGTCACCGGGACCGCACCCTACGCCTATGAGGTGGCGACGCCCGCGCCGCCGGCCTATGGCGTCATGGTCCTCTCGACCATCGCCCGCGGCCGCATCGTCGGCGTCGACGCCGCCGAGGCCCTGGGCGCGCCCGGCGTGCTGCTGGTCTGGAGCCACCTGAACGCGCCCGAGCAGGCCGAGCGGCCGGAGAAGACCGACTTCTTCACCCCCTCGGCGAGCCCGGCCCTGGACAGCGACCGCGTGCGCCACTTCGGCCAGCCGGTGGCCCTGGTGGTGGCCGACACCTACGAGAACGCGTCGGCGGCCGCGGCGCTGCTGAAGCTCAGCTACGAGGCCGAGCCCGCCGCGGTGCAGTTCCACGACCACCTGGCGCAGGCCATCGACCCGCCCGGCGAGAAGGACACCCGCGTCGGCGACTTCGAGGCGGGGTTCGCGGCGGCGCCGGTCAAGCTCGACGGGACCTGGGCGACGCCGATCCAGAACCACTGCCAGATGGAGCCCTGCGCCACCACCGCCTGGTGGGAGGGCGAGGACTGCGTCGTCCACACCTCGGTGCAGATGGTGCGCCGCACGCAGCAGTGCCTGGCGATGACGCTGCAGATGCCGCGCGACAAGGTGAAGCTGCGCACCCGCTACATCGGCGGCGGCTTCGGCGGGAAGGGCTCGTCCTACGAGGACCTGACCCTGGCGGCGCTCGCCGCGCGCGAACTGGGCCGGCCGGTGAAGATCGGCTTCACCCGCCAGCAGATGTTCCACGGCACCGTCCACCGTCCGGCGACCGTCATGCGGGTGCAGCTGGGCGCCGAGCCCGACGGGCGGCTGACGGCGATGTCGCTGATCACCACCACCCACTGCCACAGCACCGGCTCGCCCTTCACCGAGCACGCCTCGAATTTCGCCCGCAGCCTCTATGCGGCGCCGAACCGGCTGACCGGCCACCGGCTGGTGCGGCTCGACCTGCCGCAGGCCGGCGCCATGCGCGCGCCGGGCGAGGCGCCGGGCATGCTGTCGCTGGAATGCGCCATGGACGAGCTCGCCGAGCGGCTCGGGCTCGATCCGCTGGAGCTGCGCCTGCGGAACGAGCCGGAGGTCGATCCGGAGACCGGCAAGCCCTTCTCCATCCGCCAGCTGGCGCGGTGCCTCAAGGAGGGCGCCCAGATGTTCGGCTGGGACCGGCGCAACTCGCGTCCTGGCCAGGTTCGCGACGGCCGCTGGCTGGTCGGCTACGGCATGGCGGCGGCGATCCGCGGCAACTTCCTGCTGCCGGCCAAGTGCAGCTTCAGCGTCGACGCCGACGGCGTGATCATCGTCCGCCAGGGGATGACCGACATCGGCACCGGCACCTACACCGTGCTGGCGCAGATCGCCGCCGAGACCCTGGCGGTGCCGCTGAGCGCCGTGCGCGTGGAGATCGGCGATTCCGAGTTCCCGCCGGCGCCCGGCTCCGGCGGCCAGTTCGGCGCGGCCAGCGCCGGCTCCGCGGCGCTCGCGGCCGGGATGAACCTGAGGAAGGCGATCGCCGAGCTGGCGGCGTCGGACCCGGCCTCGCCGCTGCATGGCGGGCCGGCCGAGGCCGTCAGCTTCCAGGACGGCGTGATCGCCATCGGCAACCGCTCGGAGACGCTGGCGTCGCTGATCCGTCGCGCGGCGCCCGACGGGCTGACCGTCGAGGGCGAGATCAGGCCGGATCCCGCCGCCCACGCCTGGAGCCAGCACACCTACGGCGCCCATTTCGTCGAGGTGGCGGTCGATCCGGTGACGGGCGAGGTGCGCACCCGGCGCATGCTGGGGGTCTTCGCGGCCGGCCGGATCATCAACCGCAAGACCGCGCGCAGCCAGCTGACCGGCGGGATGATCTGGGGCGTGGCCTCGGCGCTGCACGAGGGCAACGCCGTCGACCCGCGCTACGGATCGCTGATCAACCAGGACCTCGCGGGGTACCTGGTGCCGGTGCAGGCCGACATCGGCGAGGTGGAGGCGATCATGCTCGACGAGGTCGACGACAAGGCCAATCCGCTTGGCATCAAGGGCGTGGGCGAGCTCGGCATCGCCGGCGCCGGCGCGGCGGTCGCCAACGCCGTCTACAACGCCTGCGGCGTGCGCGTGCGGGACTATCCCATCACGCCGGACAAGCTGCTGGCCGGACTGATGGCGAAGGAGGCGGCGGTCTGATCCCGGACTCTTGGGGGCGTCAGCTCACCCTGGCCAGGAGCTCTCCGAGGACGCGGGCGAGGTCGCCTTCGCGGAAGGGCTTCTGCAGGACCGGGGAGCCCTTGTCGATCTCGCGCAGGCCGGCGTCGCCGTAGCCGGTGGCGAAGGCGAAGGGCGCGCCCTTCTCCCGCAGCAGGTCGGCGAGCGGAAAGATCGGCTGGCCGCCGAGGTTGACGTCGAGGACCGCGCAGTCGAGGTCGGCTTCGCGCGCCAGCTTGAGGGCTTCGTCGAGGCGCGAGGCCGGCCCCACCACCGTGCAGCCCAGGTCCCCCAGCATGTCCTCGATCAGCATCGAGACCATCATCTCGTCCTCGACGACGAGCACCCTCAGGCCTTCCAGCTTGTTGGTCATTCTCGGGCTCCAAGGCAGGCTTGAGGGCGACGAGCGGGTTGGGGAATTGGCCTCGCCGGCAGCGCGGCGGCCATTCCGGCGGCGTGGTCGCGGGGCCATGTCTGATCACTGGCGGCCGTCCCGTCAGACCGGGTGACGACGCTGAACATTGGCATTAGACGGAAGATCCCCCCAATGGATCAAGCTTGACTAAACGGCGCCGTCCCGCCGTCGGTTCCAAGGAATTCGGACTTTTGCAGGCCGACGTCAAGCGGCGCGCGGCGGTTTTGCTCGCGGCGGCGCAAGTGTGATCGCCTGGAGACGCGCGCCTAGTCCTCGTGCGGCGTCGGCGGCCAGAGCTGCAGAACCGTGATCTGGTTTCCCTTGCGCTCGGCGACACGGAATCGCTGGCGGTGGAAGGTGAAGACCTGACCCACCTCGGGAATGCGCTGCGCCTCGGCGATCAGGAGGCCGGCGACCGTCACCGCCTCGTCGTCGGGCAGGTCCCAGTTGATGGCGCGGTTGAGCTCGCGGATGGTGACCGAGCCGTCGACCATGACCGAGCCGTCCGGCCCCGGTCGGACGCCGGCCACGGCCACGTCATGCTCGTCCTCGATCTCGCCGACGATCTCCTCGAGGATGTCCTCCAGCGTGATCAGGCCCTGCAGGGCGCCGTATTCGTCGACCACGAGCGCGAAATGGCTCTGGCGCTTGAGGAAGGCGGCCAGCTGGTCCTTCAGCGTGGTGGTCTCGGGAATGAACCACGGCTCGCGCAGGATGGCGGCGATGTCGAGGTCGTCGATCCGGCCGTCGTTGGCCGCCAGCGCCGGCAGCAGGTCCTTGGCGTGCAGCACGCCGACGATGTTCTCCGGCTCGCCGCGGTAGATCGGCAGCCGCGTGTGGCCGGCCTCCATGACCGCGTTGAGGATCTGGCGGGGCGGAAGGTCGCCATCGACCATGATGATCCCGCGCCGGTGGACCATCACCTCGCTGACGTCCAGCTCGGCCAGGTCGAGCACGCCGCCGAGCATCCAGCGGTCCTGGGTCTCCACCAGGCCTTCGGAGTGGTGGTACTCGACCGCCCCGCGGATCTCCTCGTGCGCCGCCAGCACGTCCATCTCCATGCCGAGCCGGATGCCGAACAGGCCCAGCGTTTTGCGGATCACCCACTGGATGGCGTTGATGATCGGCCCGGCCAGCCGCACGACCACGAGCGTCGGCGACGATAGGAAGCGGGCCACGTCGTCCGAGCGCAGGATCGCCAGGGTCTTCGGCAGCACCTCGGCGAAGACCAGCACCAGGACCGTCATGATCGCGGTGGCCGCCGCGACGCCCCAGCCGCCGGGAATGGCGCGGGTGATCACCGTGGTGGCCAGCGCCGAGGCCAGGATGTTGATCAGGTTGTTGCCCAGCAGCACCGAGCCGATCATCGTCTCCTGGTCGGAGATCAGCCGGTTGACGCGCGCGGCGGCGCGGTCGCCGTCCCGTTCCAGCTGGTGCATGCG
>JAQGIJ010000307.1 GCA_028291285.1 Phenylobacterium sp.
CTCGACTGGCGGACCGCGCTCGCCGTGGGCCTGATCCTCGCCATGTCCTCCACCGCCATCGTCCTGCAGAGCCTGGACGAGAAGGGCCTGCGGCAGGGCGCGGTGGGCGAGGCGGCGTTCAGCGTGCTGCTGTTCCAGGACCTGTCGGTGATCCCGCTGTTCGCCCTGCTGCCGCTGCTCGGATCGAAGAGCGCGGCCGCCGCGGCCGCTGAGCACACCATGCTGGACGGCCTGCCCGCCTGGCTCCGCGCGGTCTGCGTGATGGCGGCGGTCTCGGCGGTGATCATCGGCGGCCGCTACCTGCTGCGGCCGGCGTTCCGCTTCATCGCCGCGGCGCGGCTGCGGGAGATCTTCACCGCCTCGGCCCTGCTGCTGGTGGTGGCGGTCGCCGCCCTGATGGAGCTGGTCGGGCTCTCGCCGGCGCTGGGCGCCTTCCTGGCCGGCGTGCTGCTCGCCGAAAGCGAGTTCCGGCGCGAGCTCGAGACAGACATCGAGCCGTTCCGCGGATTGCTGCTGGGGCTCTTCTTCATCACCGTGGGCGCCAGCCTGGACCTGAAGCTCGTCGCACAGCGGCCCTGGCTGGTGGTGGGCCTGGTGACCGGGCTTATGGCGCTGAAGACGCTGGCCATGTACGGCGCCGCCAGGCTCTTCCGCACCCCGGCGCGCGCGGCCGCCACCGTCGGCGTGGCGCTGGCCCAGGGCGGTGAGTTCGCCTTCGTGCTGCTGGGCTTCGCAGTGGGCGCCCAGGTGCTGCCGCCGCAGCTCTCGCGGCTGTTCACCGCGGTCATCGCCGTCTCGATGGCGGCGACCCCGCTGCTGCTGGCGGCCTACGATCGGCTGGTGCTGAGCCGCGAGCGGCCGCGCGACGAGCCCGAGCGCCTGGCCTTCGACGAGGGCGATCCCGACGCGATCGTCGCCGGCTTCGGCCGCTTTGGCCAGATCGCCGCGCGCCTGCTGATCGTCAACAACTTCAAGGTGGTGACGCTGGAATCCAGCATCGAGCAGATCGAGATCCTGCGCCGGTTCGGCTGGCGGGTGCACTACGGCGACGCAGCCCGGCTCGACCTCCTGCGGTCCGCCGGCGCCGAGAAGGCCAAGCTGCTGGTGGTGGCCATCGACGACCGCGACAAGGCCGTGGAAATGGTCGAGGCCGCCCGCCAGGCCTTCCCGAATCTGACGGTGATCGCCAGGGCCTACGACCGGCGCCACGCCTACGAGCTGCTGCGGCGGGGCGCCCACGTGGTCGAGCGGGAGACGTTCGAGAGCGCGCTCAACATGGGCCGCCGCGCGCTGGTCAGCCTCGGCGTGCCGGAGCGGCGGGCGCTGAAGGCGGCGGTGATCTTCCGCGACCACGACCGCGAGCTGTTCGAGAAGCTCGCCCCGCTGGCCGGCGAGGAGGAGCGCTACATCATGGCCACCCGCGACAGCCGCGAGACGACGGAGAAGCTGCTGCGGGCGGAGATGGCGCGCATCGCCGAGGAGGACGGCGACGGCGAGCCGGTCGCAGCGGCGCTGCGGCCCGTGGAGCGCGATCCCGCCGAGGTGTAGGAAGCCGCCATGAGCCAGGCCCAGACGCGCCCCGAAACCATCGGCCCGGTGTCCTTCGAGGCCTTCGCCAGCGACTTCGCGGGATTCTCCCGGGCGCTCGGCGGCTCCTTCGCCCGCTACGGCTTTGCGGTGATCTCCGACCATGGCCTGCCGCAGGCGAGGATCGACGCCGCGCTCGACCGCGCCAAGGCCTTCTTCGCCCTGCCGGAAGCGGTGAAGCAGACGTACAAGCTGCCGGTGGCGGGCCAGCGCGGCTACACCCCGTTCGGCGTCGAGACCGCCAAGGGTCAGGCGCACTATGACCTGAAGGAGTTCTGGCACGTCGGCCGCGACCTGCCGCCGGGCCACCGGTTCCGGGCGCACATGCCGGACAACGTCTGGCCGGACGCCGACGTCCCCGGCTTCCGCGAGGCGGTCGGCTGGCTCTACCAGGCGCTCGACGCCATCGGGCTGAAGGTGCTGGAGGCGATCGCCGCGTGGCTGGATCTCGAACGCGGCTTCTTCGCGCCGACGGTGGACCTGGGCAATTCCGTGCTGCGCCTGCTGCACTATCCGCCGGCGCCGCCGGAGGGGCCGCACATCCGCGCCGCGGCCCACGAGGACATCAACGTCATCACCCTGCTGCTCGGGGCCGAGGAGGCCGGGCTGGAGGTTAGGGACCGCGACGGCCGCTGGATCCCGATCAACCCGCCGCCGGGCGCGCTGGTCTGCAACATCGGCGACATGCTGCAGCGGCTGACCAACCACCGGCTGCCGTCGACCACGCATCGGGTGGTCAACCCGGCGCCGGAGCGGCGGGGCTTCCCGCGCTACTCCACGCCCTTCTTCCTGCATTTCAACTCGGACTACGAGATCCGCACCCTGCCGAACTGCGTCGACGCCGCCCACCCGGACCGTTCCCCGCAGCCGATCACGGCCGACGCCTACCTCCAGGAGCGGCTGCGCGAGATCAAGCTGGCCTGAGACGCGCCTCTCAGCACCCCGGCTCCAGCCGGTCCGTCTGGTCGGGGCCGGTGACTGTCACGTCGAGGTCGGTGACCAGGCCGTTGGCGATGGAGTAGACCCAGCCGTGGACGCTGAGCGGCTGGCCGCGGCTCCAGGCGTCGAGGACGAAGATGTCCTGCGCCACGTTCTTCACCTGGCGGATCACGTTCAGCTCGACCAGCCGGTCCCAGCGGGCGCGCTCGTCGCCGATGGCGTCGA
>JAQGIJ010000340.1 GCA_028291285.1 Phenylobacterium sp.
CCGTCGTTCTGCTCCAGGTGGGCCCGGCGGTCGGACGGCGCCTCGCGCCGGGCCATCTCGCGGGCGGCGCGCAGCGTCGCGCGCTCCGCCCGGCTGGCCGGGGCCACCAGTGGAAGGACCTCTGGCATGTTTTCCACCGCGATTCCTCCCCAAGCTCCCGTATGCGTTGTACCTATCATTTGCTTAGCGGCGGCTTAACATCGCGTGCCGATGCGACCAAAAGTTGAGTTCCGGGCGGCGGCAGAAGTTCTTGTTGTGTTCGATCACGGGCGGCATACTCGGGCCATGTCGCCAGCCCTGAGACCCGGCCTGCAGGCCCGCGGCCGAGGCGCGCGCTCCAATCGCTCCGGACGCTTCGAAGCCCAGGAGCATGCGGCGTTCGACGACGGCTGGACGCCCGAGGAGCAGGCGGGCGAGGTCAAGCTCGCCACTACCGTGCAGCCGATGAAGTCGCGGACCATCATCGCCCGCAACGCCAGCTCCGACCTGGGCTTCGACCGCTCGATCAATTCCTACCGCGGCTGTAGCTACGGTTGCATCTGCCTTCACGTTGCACAGGTCGGGCAATAAGCGGCCGAAGGCGTTGCGTCGCAGAGACTGCGACGTCCACTTGCTGGGCGAACCCGGCATAGCGAAACGCTGCGGCGTCCGCGCTAAGCGATCACGGTTCAGTTTCTGAGGGCGCCCCGTACAATCCCGGATAGGTCGTGCGGGGGGCGGAAATGCCGAGATGCGTTCGCCAGCTCGTGATGGTGAGCTGGATGCTGCTTTGGCCCGCCATGGCGCACGCCCGCGACTGCGGCAGCCTTTCAAGGTTGGCGGGACAGGAGCTTGCGCGGACGAGCATCGATCTTGCGGCGTCCGTCCCGGCTGGCGATTTCGCGCCGGACGGGGATCCGGCGCATGCGCTGAGCGTCCCGGCCTTTTGCCGCGTCACCGGCGTGATCTCCCCGTCGGTGAGGTTCGAGGTCTGGCTGCCGGATCACTGGAACGGCAAGTTCGTGATGGCCGGCGAAGGCGGCACGGCAGGCTACATCAACTACCGGGATATGCGCCTGGCGATCGCCGCCGGGTATGCGACGGCCTCGACCGACACAGGCCATCTCGGGAGCGATAGCAGCTGGATGGGCAAGCCAGACCTGCTCACCGCCTATTTCCACACGGCGGTTCACGACGTCGCGGTGCGGGCGAAGGCTATGATCGCAGCGCGCTATGATCGGCCACCGGTGAAGTCCTACTACAACTCCTGCTCCAACGGCGGGCGGCAGGGCCTGATGGAGGCGCTGCGCTATCCCGACGACTTCGACGGCGTCGTTGCGGGCGCGCCGGTGATGTACTTGTCCCGCGCCTTCACTCTGAACTTCTGGCTCGCGCGATCGGCAATCCCGGACGGGCAGACCGTGGTCCTCACGCCCGAGGCGCTCGGCATCCTGCACAGGGCGGTGACGGCCGCGTGCGACCCGCGCGACGGGGTCGCGGACGGGGTGATCGAGAACCCGGCAAGCTGCAGGTTCGATCCCGGCTCGCTGCGCTGCAAGCCCGGGAGAGGCGGCCAATGCTTGACGGACGCACAGGTGACGGCGGCGCGCGCCATCTATGGCGGACCGCGCAATCCCCGCACCGGGGCCGCCATCTATCCCGGTCCGTCGCTGGGCAGCGAGCTGGACTGGTCATCGGTCTGGGAGCGCTACCTGGGCGGCGGGAGCACCTCGGCGGGCGTGAGCTTGATGCGCAATCTGTTCCACGGTCCGGACTGGCTCTGGAGCCAGTTCGACTTCGACACCGACCAGGCTCTCCTCTCGGAACGGTTTGCGGCGGCCGACGCGATCGATCCGAACCTGGACGCGTTCCGCCGCCGCGGCGGCAGGATCATCATTTATCACGGCTGGGGGGACGGCTCCGTCGCGCCCGCCTACAGCCTTCGGTATCGCTACGCCGTCGCCGCGCACATCGCGCGTGACCCGACCGCGCGGAAGACGGCCATGGACGACTTCATGCGCGTGTTCATGGTCCCTGGGATGAAGCACTGCAGCGGCGGCATCGGGACCGACAAGTTCGACATGACCGAGCCGCTCGACCGCTGGGTCAGCCGCGGCGAGGCGCCGACCCGGATCATCGCCTCGCGGGTCGTCGATGGGCGCGTCGTCCGCACGCGGCCGCTGTGCGCCTGGCCGCGGGTCGCCCGCTGGACCGGCAAGGGCAGCTCTGACGCCGCCGGGAGTTTTGTCTGCTCGGCGCCGTTGCGACGACCAGACACCTAGGCTTGTCTCGCGGGGCGCGCGTGGCGGCGCCAGAATGTTCTTGTTTT
Source organism: Phenylobacterium sp. (assembly GCA_028291285.1). The sequence goes on from JAQGIJ010000340.1 coordinate 2,309, forward strand.
GTACCGATCATCCAGTATCCTTGGCATATGGCAAGTTCAGCGCCCATAGCGGGGGCCGCAAGGGGACGCGGAGCGAAGTCAAATCGCACGGGCCGGTTCGAAGCGGCCCAGCGCGAGGACTTCGACGACGGTTGGACGGAAGGCGACGGCGAGCCGGTCAAGCTCGCCACGACCGTGCAGCCGATGAAGTCGCGGACCATCATCGCCCGCAACACCAGCCCGGACGTCGGCTTCGACCGCTCGATCAATCCCTACCGCGGCTGTAGCCACGGTTGCATCTACTGCTACGCGCGACCGGCGCATGCCTATCTCGGCCTCTCGCCGGGGCTCGATTTCGAATCCAAGCTGTTCTTCAAGCCGGAGGCCGGGCAGCTGCTCGCCGCCGAGCTCTCGCGCAAGGGCTACACGCCCGGGGTGATCCACATCGGCGGCGACACCGACCCCTACCAGCCCGACGAGAAGTGGCTGCGCGTGACCCGCGAGGTGATCGAGACCCTGCAGCGCTTCCGCCATCCGTTCTCGATCATCACCAAGTCGGCGCTGATCCTGCGCGACCTGGACGTGCTCGGGGAGATGGGCCGGGCCGGGCTCGCCCGCGCGGCGGTCTCGATCACCAGCCTCGACCGCAAGCTCGCCCGCAGCATGGAGCCGCGGGCCGCCACCCCGGAGCGCCGGCTCGACGCCGTGCGCCGGCTGACCGAGGCCGGCTGCCCCACCACGGTGATGTTCGCCCCCTCGATCCCGGCGCTCAACGACCACGAGATGGAGGCGGTGCTGCAGCGGGCGGCCGAAGCCGGCGCGGTCACCGCCGGCTATGTGGCGCTGCGACTGCCGCTGGAGATCAAGGAACTGTTCGAGGAGTGGTTGGAGGCCGACCACCCGGATCGCGCCAAGCGGGTGATGTCGATGGTGCGGCAGATGCGCGGCGGGGCGGCCTACAACTCCGCCTGGGGGACGCGGATGACCGGGCAGGGGCCGGTGGCCGACGCCATGCGCCAGCGCTTCGCCATCGCCCAGCGGCGCTTCGGGCTGGAGCGGGTGCTGCCGCCGCTCGACCTCTCGCAGTTCGCCAGGCCGGCCGGCGGCGAGAACCAGCTGCAGCTGTTCTGACTCACCTCTCCCGCGAAGCGGCGGGAGGGGGAGGTACGTCTTGAGCGCCGGGGCCGGCGCATGCTCTACGCAGGCCCATGCTTTCGGTGATCGTGACGCCTGGAAATCCCGAGCGCCTGGCCGGCCTGCTGGCGGCGCTGATCCGGGGCGTGGTGGAGAGCGTGGTGCGCGAGGTCTTCCTCGTCGGCGAGGCGCCGCGCGAGCTGCTCGACGCGCTCTGCGACGCGACGGGGGCGAAGCTCGCGCGCGACCTTCCTGATGCGATCGCGCAGGCGCGTAGCGACTGGCTGATGGTCGTGCCGCCGGAGCTGCGGCTGGCGGACGGCTGGGTCGAGCGGCTCGCCGATCACCTGCGCGAGGGCGGCGGTGAGGCGAGGCTGGAGGGGCCGAGCGCCGGCTTCCTCAAGCCGCGCGCCACGGGCGTGGTGATCGCCCGCGCCAAGGCCGAGGCCTCAGCGCAGGGTGGGCTGCAGCAGCTGGCCCGAAAGCTGGGTCGCGGGGCCCGTCGGCTCGGTTAGGTCGAGGCGGGCGTCGATCATCTGGGCGCCGCCGGCCAGGGCGTCGAGGCTGGGCGTCTCCTCGCCGAACATGGTCTTGTAGGTCCAGTAGCCGGCCAGCACCTTCTGCACGTAGGTGCGGGTCTCCAGCGCCGGCAGCGATTCCATCAGGAGCAGCGGATCGGCGGCCTGGGCGCCCAGCATCTGCGCCGTCTTCTGCACCATGCCGGGGCCGCCGTTGTAGGCGGCGACCACGCGCAGCAGGTCGTAGCCCACCGCCCGGTCCATCAGCCAGGCCAGGTAGTCCTGGCCCACGCGCAGGTTCAGCGCCGGGTCCAGCAGCGGCCGCATGTCGGACTTCAGCTTGTCGTCGCCGGCCGCGCGGGCCGCGGCGTCGGGGGTGAGCTGCATCAGGCCCACCGCGCCCCTGGCGGAGGCGGCCAGCGGATCGAAGCGGCTCTCCTGGCGGACGATGGCGTAGATCAGCGCCTTGTCGAGGGTGAAGCCGTCCTTCGGCGCGAGCGGCGGCGTGGGGTAGGCCTCGGACGCGGCCATGCCGGCGGCGGCGGCGTCGGTGAGTGGGGCGCCGAGCACCAGGCCCAGCGCCTGCCACTGCGCCCGCTCGGCAGCGCTGCGGGCGAGCGCCAGGCCGGCGCGCAGCTCCTCGGCCGCGGCCTGCAGCCGACCGATCTGGGCCAGGGCCGCGGCCCGGTGGGCCCGGGCGTCGCCGGCGACGAAGCGCGTCTGGTCGGGGGACGGCGGGGCGAAGGAGGCCAGCAGCAGGCCGACGTGGTCGTCGCCGGCCGCCGCGCCGGGCGCGCGCCGCAGCTGACGCGCGGCGATCATGCCGTAGAAGGTGTGCGGCGCCTCGGCGGCGAGCCGGAGCTCCTGCGCCGCGTCGGCCGCGTGGCCGAGCGCGCCGGCGGTGCGCGCGCCCCCGTAGGCGGCGGCC
>JAQGIJ010000348.1 GCA_028291285.1 Phenylobacterium sp.
TCGAGCTCGGCCAGGTCGGCCACCCAGCCGACCGGCGGCTTCGCCTCCCCGCGGACCGTCGCCTCGACCCGGAACGAATGGCCGTGCAGGCGGGTGTACGGGCTTCCCGGCGGGCCGCCGTTCGGCAGGTTGTGCGCGGCGTCGAAGCCGGCGGCCTTGGTGATCTCGAAGATGGCTTGGCTCATGGAGACTTGCAGGGCGGGCCGAGGCGTCCGGGGCCTCAGGCGATGCCGAGGTATTTGTGGGTCTGGACGCTTAAACGCCAGCGCGGGTGGGCGAGGCAATAGGCGATCGCGGCCTGCGTGTTCGCCGCACGGTCCGGCCCGTCCATGGGCTGCAGCAGGAAGCGCTCGAAGTCGAGCCCCTCGAACCGGGCCGGATCGACGCCAGCCTGCGGATAGACCAGCTTCAGCTCCTGCCCGCGCGTCTGGGCAAGCGGCGCGTCGGCCTTGGGGCTGACGCAGATCCAGTCGATCCCGTCCGGCGCGGCGATGGTGCCGTTGGTCTCCAGCGCGATGGCGAAAGCGCGCGCGTGCAGCGCCGCAAGCAAGGCCTCGTCCACCTGCAGCAGCGGCTCGCCGCCGGTCAGCACCACCAGCCGGTGGCCCTCGCCCCCGCGCCAGGCCGCCGCCACCGCCTCGGCGAGTGCGTCGGCCGTCACGAACCGGCCGCCGCCCTCCCCGTCTAGGCCCACGAACTCGGTGTCGCAGAAGGTGCAGACCGCGCCCGCGCGGTCCTGCTCGCGGCCGGACCACAGGTTGCAGCCGGCGAAGCGGCAGAAGACCGCCGGCCGGCCGGCCTGGCCACCTTCGCCCTGCAGCGTCAGGAAGATCTCCTTGACCGAATAGCTCACCCGACCGCCTCGGCGCTCCGCAGGCTGGGCCGCCCCTCGGCGATCCAGCCGTCCCAGCCGCGGGCGCGCAGCTCGCAGGCCGGGCAGGTCCCGCAGCCGTAGCCCCAGGCGTGCAGCTCGCCGCGCTCGCCCAGATAGCAGGTGTGGCTCTCGCGCAGGATCAGCTGCACCAGCGCCTCGCCGCCCAGCCCGTTGGCCAGCGCCCAGGTCTCGGCCTTGGTCAGGCGCATCAGCGGCGTCTCGATCGCGAAGTCCTGGGCCATCCCCAGGTTCAGCGCCCGCTGCATGGCGTCGAGGGTGTCGCGCCGGCAGTCGGGATAGCCGGAGAAGTCGGTCTCGCACATGCCGCCCACCAGCCGCCGCAACCCCCGGCGGTCGGCCAGCGCCGCCGCATAGACGAAGAAGGCGAGGTTGCGTCCCGGCACGAAGGTCGAGGGAAGCCCCTTGTCGGTCAGCTCGATCGCCCGATCGGCGGTGAGCGCGCTCTCAGCCACCGCGCCGAAGCCCCGCATCTCCAGCACATGGTCCGCGCCCATCCGGCTCGCCCATTGTGGAAAGCCGCGCGACAGGCCCTCGCGCACCGCCTGGCGCGCCTGCAGCTCCACCGAATGGCGCTGGCCGTAGTCGAAACCCACCGTCTCAACGCGCGCGTAGCGCTCCAGCGCCCAGGCCAGGCACACGGCGGAATCCTGCCCGCCGGAAAACAGCACAAGCGCGCCCGAAGTCTCGTCCATCGGCCCCATATGCGCGTTGCGGCGGCCGGGGGGAAGGCGCCGGCCCGCGCGCGGACGGGAACAGCAGGCGCGTCGCTCGGTTCCTGCGCAAAGCGCGAGGAGGACGATCAGATGGCGCGAGCGGACGATCCCAACTGCGGCGTGGACGACCAGGCTCTGGGCGAGCCGGTGGCGCAGACCGGCCCGGGCCTGCCCGACGAGGCGATCGGGCCCGAGCAGCGGACCATTTCCGAGGAGCTCGAGCTCGCCGAGAGCGAGGAAGGCCGCCGCATCGAGCAGAAGCTTCGCGCCGAGCTCCTGGCCCGCGGGCTGGGCGACGAAGAGGCGGCCGCGGCCGATCCGACGGGGCACGCCTGAGGATCCTCTCGTGCGAAAGGCGAGTTCCGTAGCTCCGCCGCAGGAACTGTCAAATGAGGTCCGGGGTTGTTGGCGCGTGACCCCCGAAGAACTGCGAAAAGAAGCCGCCGCCACCGAGTTGATGTCGAGGCTGGTGAGCTTTCGGCCCGACAAGACCTGGCTGGCCGCCAAGGCCGCGGAGCTTCGCCATCAGGCCGACAAGCTCGAAGCCCGCTCCTGGACGCCGAATGAACCGGGGCGCGACCCGCCGGCGCAGTGACGCCAGGACCGAGGCGCGCCCATTCGCAATTCGTGACAGGCCAGATTCTTAAATTGCGTTGACGCAACGCGCCGCCCGCGTATGTCGGGAACCTAACATCGCGCCCGTGGATTTTGGCCGGCGTTGAAAGAGCCCATGTCGCAACTTTCCCTCAGCGCCGAGTCCGACCCGCGCGTGCTGGTCGTGGAGGACGAGCCGCACATCTGCGAGCTCCTGTCCGACATGCTGCGCGCCGACGGCTTCCTCCCGGAATGCGTGCAGCGCGACGAGGAGGCCTACGCCGCGCTTCACCGCTCAGGCGCCTTCGCCTGCATGATCGTCGACGTGAACCTCGGGACGGGCACCACCGGCTATGACGTAGCCCGCTTCGCCCGCCGCATCGACCCGCAGCTGCCGGTCATCTTCGTCAGCGGCCAGACCTCGCCCGCCTCCTTCCGCGCCCACAGCGTGCCGGGCAGCCTGTTCCTGGCCAAGCCGTTCACGGCCGGCGAGCTGATGGAGCGGGTCCGCGTCCTGGTCGGCGACAACGACGGCTGAGGCCCCAACGCACGGCGGCGGCCTGGCCCCGCGACGGCGTAAACGATCCACACACCTCCTGTCATGTAAGCGATGCACGCATGAGTGGAGCGCCGACATCTGAGACCGAGCGGCTGGCCCGTGAGCTCTGCGCCTCCGAGGGGTGGGACCCCGACGAGCGCGTGGACTGCGAGGCCGGCGAGGTCGCGCTCGCCGTGCGCTCCGCGCTGAGCGGCCGCTGGACCTGCCTGCGCTGGCACGCCTACGCCCAGGCCGCCGAGCGCCTCGTGCGCGTCCAGGGGGACGACTGGGCCCGCTTCTGACGTGTGATGCGCCGGCGCCGCACGCGCTGCGTACCTGAACGCTGATAGCTTATCCAGGTTGACACATTGGGCCGCCTTGGCAGAGCTTGGTCCATCGGCGAACGGACGGACACAGATTCCGGCGCCAGGGAGGAACGGATGAGCTTTACTTCGCATCTGCGGAGCGCGCTGATCGTGGGCGCGTCCGCCAGCGTCTTGGCCGCCCTCGCCGGGCCCGCGGCCGCGCAGACCACGCCCGCCGACGCGCCTCAGGCGACCGCCCGCGGCGGCGGCAACGTCCTCGAGACGCTGGTGGTCACCGCCCAGCGACGCGAGGAGAACCTCCAGGCGGTGCCGGTCGCGGTCTCGGCGTTCAGCGCCGAGACCCTGAAGGCCGCCCGCATCGACGGCGGGCAGAACCTGCTCCAGGCCGTGCCGAACGTGAACTTCACGCGCTCGAACTTCGGCTCCTACAACCTGTCGATCCGCGGCATCGGCAGCAAGGTGATCGGCAACTCCGGCGAGGCCGGCGTCAGCTTCCACGAGAACTCCACGCCGCTCACCTACAACCGCCTGGCCGACGCGGAATTCTACGACGTCGACCGCGTCGAGGTGCTGCGCGGGCCGCAGGGCACACTCTACGGACGCAACGCCACCGGCGGCGTGGTCAACGTGATCACCACCCGCCCGGGCGACAAGTTCGGCGGCTGGGGCACGGCCGAATACGGCAACTACAACAGCGTGCGGCTGAAGGGCGCGGTGAACATCCCGCTGACCGACTTCCTGGCGGTGCGCTGGGCCGGCTTCTACCTGAAGCGCGACGGCTTCGCGACGAACACCTTCACCGGACACGACGTCGACAGCCGCGACATCAAGTCCTCGCGGCTGAGCATCCGGCTGCATCCGAACGACGTGCTCGACGTCACCGCCATGTGGGAGCACTTCGAGGAGAAGGACAGCCGCAACCGCATCGGCAAGCAGCTCTGCAACGCCGATCCAGGTCCCGCCACCCTTGGCGCCGTGCCGGTCAGCGCGCTGAACCGCAACCTGCTCAGCCAAGGCTGCCTGCCCGGCTCGCGCTATGATCCCTCGGCCTTCGGGGCGGTGAACACCGCCGCGACGCTCGGCGGCATCTACCTGCCGTTCATCGGCCTGGCGCCGCAGGGCAACCTGCTCGCCGGCAAGGTCCAGGACACCAACCTGCGCCATATCGAATCGGTGGTGGATCCGACCTACTCCGGCCGGGAGAACTTCTTCCAGATCGACGGCAAGGTCCGGCTGCCGCACGAGCTGACCTTCGAGACGCTGACCGGCTTCAACTACGACCAGGGCTCTTCCTACCAGGACTACAACCGCATCGTGCCGAACCAGGTGTTCACCCCGGTGGGCGCCGCGGCGGCGATCTTCCCGGGCGGCTTCGTCAACGACGGCCAGGTCGGGCGGGCCAACACCCTGCGCTCGTTCGACTACTACCCGATCAAGTCGAAGGAGTTCACCACCGAGGCGCGGCTCTATTCCAACTGGGGCGGAGCCTGGGACTTCAGCCTCGGCGGGCTGCACAGCGCCTACCACATCCGCAGCGACTACTACGTCTTCTCCAACGGGCTGACGGCGTTCGCCACGGTGCAGGACATCCTCGCCGGCGCGCCGGGCCGGCTGCCCTTCTACATCGACCCTGGCTTCCCGCCGAACGGCGCGGCCGGGCACAACTACTATGACAACGCCGCCGACAACTACATCAGCTCCGACGCCGTCTTCGGCGAGCTCTACTGGCGGCCCACCGACAGCATCCGCGTCACCGGTGGCCTGCGCTTCACGCGCGACCACAAGGAGAGCGATCCGGATCCGGTGGAGCTGCTTGCGCAACCGACCGAGACCGCCCCGCCGCCCGGCTCCGGCGTGATCCCGAACCCGATCTTCAACGGCGGCCGCGGCCACCCGCTGGCCCCGGTGCTGACGCTCACCGAAAAGGCGACCACGGGGCGGCTGAACGTCGAGTGGACGCCACACCTCGAGTTCACTGACTCGACGATGCTCTACGCCAGCTATTCGCGTGGCTATAAGGCCGGAGGCTTCAACACGCCCTGCGACGTGCAGAGCCCCGGCTGCGGGTCGGTGCCGCGCACCTTCGCGCCGGAGTTCGTCAACGCCTACGAGATCGGCACGAAGAACACCCTGGCCGGCGGGTCGGTGCTGCTCAACCTGACCGCCTTCCACTACGACTACACGGGCTACCAGATCTCCTCGATCATCAACAAATCCTCGGTCAACCAGAACGTCGACGCCAAGATCGACGGACTGGAGCTGGAGAGCGTCTGGGAGCCGGTGCACAACCTGCGCTTCAACCTCAACGCCGGCTGGCTGCACACCAAGCTGACCGGCGGGGCGCTGATCGACACCCTCGACCGCACCCAGGGCAACCCGGCGCTGGCGGTGATCAAGGCCTCCGACGCCTCCAACTGCGTGGTCAACCGCGCCGCCCTCGCCAACCTGGTGGCGGTGCAGGAAGGCCTGCCGGGCGCGCCCAACGTCCCGGGCGTCACCGGCGCCCCGACTGCGCTGCTGGGCGCCTGCTCGGGCCTGTTCTCGGCCTTCGGCCTCTACAACTACACCGGCATGAACGTCGTGACCTCGCCCATCGCGGTCAACGGCGCGCCGGGCCCCAACGGCATCGTCCAGGTGGGCCAGGGCGTGGGGGTGAACCTCAAGGGCAAGCGGCTGCCGAACGCGCCCGAGTGGACCGTCTCCTTCGGCGCCCAGTACACCTGGGACGTCATCGACTGGCGGGTGACCCTGCGCGGCGACTACTACCGCCAGGGCGACAGCTTCGCGCGGGTCTACAACTCCGTCAGCGACAAGCTGAAGGGCTACCAGAACGTCAACGCCACCCTGACGGTGGCCAATCCGGGCTGGGACTTCGACGTGCAGCTGTTCGTCAAGAACCTCACCAACGAGACGCCGATCACCGACGCCTATCTGACGGACGACTCCTCGGGCCTGTTCGCCAACACCTTCACGCTCGATCCGCGCACCTACGGCGTGGCGGTGACCAAGCGCTTCTGACACGCGCGCTCCAAGCGCGACGGGGCCGGCGGCGAGGGCGACCTCGCCGCCGTTTCTTTTGCGCCGCGCGCGGCGAGGGGCATCATCTTGCCGCTCCGGCGGCCTATTGCGCGCCTCCGCGCAATGACCTAACCGCAGGCCCGGGTCTTCCGGGGGAGAACATGGCCGAGAGCAAGTCCGCGCCGCCGACGCTGCAAGACGTCCGCGCGCGGATCGACGCCATCGATTCCGAGCTGCTGCGCCTGATCGACGAGCGCTCGGCCCTGGCCCGCGAGGTCGCCGCCGCCAAAGCCGCCGCCGGCGAAACGGGCTTCGGCCTGCGCCCGGCCCGCGAGACCCAGGTGCTGAAGAAGCTGCTGGCCCAGCGCCGCACCGCGGCGCGCCCGCCGCTGGTGGTGCGCATCTGGCGCGAGCTGATGGCCGACAGCCTGAGCCTGCAGGGCCCCTTCCACCTCAGCGTCTGGGGCGGGCGCGATCCCGGCCGCACCATGGAGCTCACGCGGCTGCGCTTCGGCGCGGCCGCACCGGCGCGCCAGGTCGCCAAGCCCGAGGACGCGCTCGCCGCCGCCCGCAGCCAGGGCGGCGTCGCCGTCTGCGCGCTGACGTCCGACAACCCCTGGTGGGCCCGCCTGCTGGCCGAGCCGAAGCTGAAGGTCTTCACCACCCTGCCCTGCCTCGCCGCCTGGGGTCCGATGGCCGCCCTGGGCGTGGCCGAGGTCGAGGTCGAGCCCACCGGCGAGGACCGCACCTTCTGGGTCACCGACGCCGCCCTGCCCGCCCGCGCCGTCGAGGAGGCGCTCAGCCGCGACGGCGTCGCCGCCACCTTGCTGATTGGGATCGGCGACCTGAAGCTGTTCGTGCTGGCCGGCTTCTATCAGCCGCAGGACCCGCGCCTGGCCCGCGCCCCGGGGCGGCTGTCGGGCGTGATCGGGGCTGCGCCCGCGCCGCTGGACGTGTAAGAGGCGGGCCTCGCCTGCCACGGCACGGGTTCCTACGGTTTTTCTGATGTCCGGATCTTCCACGCTCAGCGATCGCGCCGGCGCGCCGCGGCCCGTCCCCAAGCCCGGCATCCTCGACATCCACGCCTATGTGCCCGGCAAGGCCAAGGCCGAGGGGATCGAGAACCCGATCAAGCTTTCGGCCAACGAGAACATCCTGGGCTCCAGCCCGCTGGCGCGCGAGGCCTACGCCGGCGCGGCGGGCGAGCTGCACATGTATCCGGACAGCCGCACCAGCCTCCTTCGGCAGGCGGTCGCCGAGCGCTACCGCCTGGAGCCGGAGCGCCTGGTGTTCGGCTGCGGCTCCGACGAGGTGTTCCAGCTCCTCAACCAGGTCTTCCTCGAGCCCGGCGACAACATCGTCCAGGGCGAGTACGCCTTCGCCGCCTTCGCCATCGGCGCCTACGCCTGCCAGGCCGAGGTCAGGCGCGCCCGCGAGCCGGACTTCCGCATCGACGTCGACGAGCTGCTGAAATGCGTCGACGAGCGCACGCGGATCGTCTTCCTGGCCAACCCCGGCAACCCCACCGGAACCTGGATCCCGTTCTCCGAGGTCCGCCGGCTGCACGACGCCCTGCCGCCCAGCGTGGTGCTGGTGCTCGACGGCGCCTATTCGGAGTTCGTCACCGACCCGGCCTTCGACGACGGCCTCGACCTGGCGCGCACCGCGAGCAACGTCGTCGTCACCCACACCTTCTCCAAGCTGCACGGGCTGGCCGCCCTGCGGGTCGGCTGGGGCTATGCGCCGGCGGAGATCGCCACGGCCATGGACCGCATCCG